>CAZDPV010000018.1:0-31680 GCA_964507565.1 uncultured Clostridium sp. | reverse complement strand
ACGGATATGCTATCAAAAATGTAAATTATAGTTTACAAAATATAAAAGAAGTGCTATAATACAGGAATATAGCTGTAAAGGCTATTGATTATTCTTATTTTTGGCAAATGCCAGAAAGGAGATACGTAATATCCAATAGGTCCGTCCGACACACACACATATATCTTTTTAAAAGAGGAGTTTAACTTATGGCAATTAGAGAAAATGTTAGTGTAAGACTTCAGGACACAGCACGGAGAAATATCTGTGTTCCGACCATCAAGGTCTTTCAGAGCGACTTCGGAGATTTGAAGATTAAGGCCAAGTGCAAATTCTTGAACTTTCTGAAGCAAAACCCGGATGTTTCCTACAGCAAAGTGGAGATTCGTTACAAAAGCGCCGACGGAGGCTGTGAGCTTAGCGACTGGTTCCCGGTGAAAATCATCGGGCAAAACAAAGTGACCGGCGAAAAACTGCACCTCTACGTCGCAGAGATGAATGTTCCTATCAAAGAGGAAACCGCGGATGAAGTTGAAATCTTGATTGCCATTGGTTTTACGGATGCGAGCGAGGAAGAAATTCTAAGAGCAAAGCAAATGTCCGCAGACAAGGGAGTTAAAATTACGTATAAGAAGTAAAATTGGAGCTGCACGCAACTTGAAAAAGGAGCGTGCAGCTCTAGTTTTTTATTTAGTATATTAAGAAAAATCAATAATACATACAATCTAGTTACCTTAAATTAAGCAAATTGTAGGCATTACAAAGTTCACAACCTGTGCATAATTCAACTTTTTTTTCAAATATCAGTTCAACTGTTTTTATAAACTGATCTCTAGGAGAAATTAAATGCAAAATAATTTTGCTAGGAAGTAAACCAACTAAAGTATTCAAAACGTAATCATTATTAGAAAAACTAACATCTGATAAATAACGAGAATCGAATTTTTCTAAATCTATAATTTTTCCATCATCAGATAATAAAATCCCTTCAGAATTAACATATATTAAATTCACCACTGAATCATCTGGAACTTTAGAACTAACATAATTTTTAAGTAAATTTACAAATTCAATATACTCTTTATCTACTATAAATTGATTAACAGACTGTTCAACAAGTAGGTCAAGTCTATGAATATAATTTTGTAATCTAAAATTAACAAAACCTTCAATAACGATTGATTTATTTGACTGCAAATATTCTTTTAAAGGTTTCAAAATCAATTTAATATTTGCAGTTTTTTTGTTCTTTTTATTAAGCATATTATATTCTTCATAAATAACATTTTTATCATCTATACTAAAATAAAAATAATTCAAATTAAGTATTTTTTTTACTAAAACAGGTTCATAAAAAATTAGAATTAAATTAGCTAAAGTATTTGCTACAAAATTAAAAAAATCATCAAAGTTTTCACCTTTGTAATGAAGAATTACATTATCATAAATCCTAAAACTATGAGTAGAGTAATAAATTTCAGATATTTTACATTTCTTTACCTCGGAAACTATATAATCTATAATCTTAGAATTATTCTCTTTGATGCAAAGTGAAATCATATAAACCTCCATTTTCTAAAAAATAGTATTTACTATTTATCATATATTATTCAATAAAAAAAAATCTGCTATTGATTTTATAAATTAAATAATATATAATCTAAATGTAAAATTGTAAGCATAAAAAAATGAAAATGAAACATTAAATTTAATAATAAAGACAATAAAAAAAGAAAGAATAAAACATAGAGAAAATAAAAAAAGTGCAAAGGAAGGAACAATAAAATGCCAAGGGGAAAAAAGAAAAAACAAGATTTTAAAAAATTAAATATAACAGTAACAATACTAATAGTAATAAGTATCTTACTAGGCGTGTTAATTTATACAAAATCAGGGTATCTGGGAAAAACACTTAGTCCAGCGTTAGGTGGAGTTTTAGGATACATAAAATATCTTATTCCGGTAGGACTATTTTTAATGGCACTATATATTGCACATGAAAAGGATACAAAATATTATTCTAGCAAAGTAATGATGTTTCTAATTGTTCTAATATTAGTTGATGTGGTTTTAGCATCTTATCAGGTTTCAAAGGGTAATATAGATGTAAATAAAGATATAGACGTGGTGCTAGCAAGAGCATTTGATTTAGGCGGAAAAGACATAGGAGGAGGAGTACTAGGAACAATAATCGCAAACTACCTAATAAAATTTATGGGAATTCCTGGAACAGTAATAGCATCAATAGGACTGGCTATAATTTTAATAGTATTTATATTTGGACTTCATCCTGCAGAAGCAATTTCGAATTCATTAGATAAATTGGAAGAAAAGAAGCAAGTAAGAGAGAAAGAAAAGGAAAAAGAAAAATCAAAAGTAATTGAAGAAAAAATACCTAAAGAAACATGGAAAGAAAGAAGACTAAGAGAAAGACAAGAAAGAGAAGCACTAATAAATAAAAAAGCACAAGCTCCACTTGAAGAGCAAATAAGAATAAATATAGACGAGCCCAAAAAGTACGACCATGCAAATGATGGACTAGAAGTGCCAGACTTTTCAGCATCAAAAGCAAAGAACATAGCAAAAGTAAATGCTAAAAAGCAAGGAATTACAAATCAGAATTCAAACAATTCAGATTTATTTGCACAAAAAGAAATAGAAAAAGAAGCAAAAACTAAGGAGGTATTACAACTTCAACATGCATTAACAGTTGAAGAACAAAAATACGAAACTCCACCAATAGAAATATTAAGCCAAGGGGTGGGAAGTGAAGATGGAAACAGTAGAAAAGCACTTCTTGCAACAGCAGAAAAGCTTAGAAGAACACTTTATAGCTTCGGAGTATCAGCTAAAGTTGAAAATGTATCAGTAGGACCAGCAATTACTAGATATGAACTAGCACCAGCAGAAGGAGTAAGGGTCAATAAAATTGCAAATTTAGCAGACGATATAGCATTAAGCCTAGAAGCGGAAACAATCAGAATAGAAGCTCCAATACCAGGAAAACATACTGTTGGTATAGAGGTTCCAAATAAATCAAAATCAATTGTAGCATTAAGAGATATAATCGAATCGGATAAATTTGCAGATAATAAATCAAAACTTTCATTTGCACTCGGAAAAGATGTAGCTGGAGATGCTGTTGTAACAGACATTGCAAAAATGCCTCACTTGCTAATTGCAGGAAGTACTGGATCTGGAAAATCAGTATGTATAAACACTCTAATAACAAGTATTTTATATAAATCAAAACCAAGTGAAGTTAAACTTTTAATGGTAGACCCAAAGGTAGTTGAACTTTCAGTATATAATGGAATTCCACACCTACTAATACCAGTAGTAACAGATCCTAAAAAAGCAGCAGGGGCTTTAGCTTGGGCTGTGCAAGAAATGGTTAACAGGTATAGCTTATTTGCACAAAAAAATGTAAGGGACATAAAAGGATATAATGAAGAGGCAGAAAAAGCAGGAGATCCAAAACTACCACAAATAGTAATAATAATAGATGAGCTTGCAGATTTAATGATGGTTGCAGCAAAAGAAGTTGAAGATGCAATTTGCAGACTAGCACAAATGGCTAGAGCAGCAGGAATGCATTTAGTAATAGCAACTCAAAGACCATCAGTAGATGTAATTACAGGAATAATTAAAGCAAACATTCCATCAAGAATAGCATTTGCTGTTTCATCACAAGTAGATTCAAGAACAATATTAGATGGAGCAGGTGCAGAAAAACTATTAGGAAAAGGAGATATGCTATTTTATCCATCAGGAGCACCAAAACCTACAAGAATTCAAGGAGCATTTGTATCAGATAAAGAAGTAGAAAACATTGTAAAATTCATAAAAAAAGACGGAGAAAGTCAATATGACGAGCAAATAATGGAAACAATAGAAAAATCAGACGAACCAGAAAAAGTATCGAAAAACGAAGATGAAGATGACACAGTGGATCCACTACTTGATGATGCAATAGAAATGGTTGTAGAATCAGGACAAGCATCAACTTCATACATACAAAGAAGATTTAAAGTTGGATATGCTAGAGCTGGAAGAATAATAGACCAAATGGAAGAAAGAGGAATTATATCAGGTTACCAAGGAAGTAAGCCAAGAGAAGTTTTGATGTCTAAAGAAAGATGGCAAGAACTTAAAATGGCACCAGCTTCATCAAATCAAAATAATATGCAAAACAATATAGAAGAAAATTCAGAAAGTGATGAAGAAAATACAACTGAATAGAAATAAAATACAACAAAATTAAACAAAATTTAACGAAGGAGATAAAACTTGAGAAGCAAACTTTTATCAAGAGATTATAAAGAAGAATTAGCTAACATTGCAGAAAGCAAAAGGTTCGGACAAGACGCCCAAAACCTTTTGCTTAGTATGGCTTACAGAATTGATGACGGATATGAAAACTATCAAAAGGTAAAAAGAGAAGTTTGGACAAGAAATGAATTCTTTGAAAAAATTGTTAACGAAGTTAAAAACTATTGCAGTGATATCATAATCGCAGAACCAAATTCTGAACTCGAAAAAGAATTAAAAGAAAACAAATGCAAGATACTAACAGAAAAAGAAAAAAATTCAAAACAAGAAAAGGTAATCTCATATCCAAATGAAAAAACACTTCTATATGGAATATCAAAAGCAGGGTCGACTCAAATTCCAGAAGATTTACAACTAGCAGAAAAAGCAATATTAACAGCAATAAACATCGGAAAATGTATATCAATATCAGAAAGTATTAGAGATTTTAGTGGGTGGTCATGGTCAATTATAGAAAAAGAAATAGAAAGCAGTGAATGCAACATAATTTATAATTTTTTGCTATTTTTGCTAGGATATAAACAGCTAGAAAATGTAGAAATGCAAGATATAGAAAAAGAAATATCTGCAAAAATGTTTGAAGAAATAAAAAGAGTATCAATACAATTCTACATTTCGTATGACAAAAATCAAAATGAAGCAATACTAAAAAAATTATCAGATGATAAGAAAAAACTAGCTAAAATGAAAAATCAGGCTGAATTCATAATAGAAATTTCAGAAAACAAAAAGAATAAACTAATGGAAATAAAAAAATTGGACGAACTATTAAACAACCCAAAAGAATTAAGACAAGCTTATTTAAACTATAATAACAAACTTCCAAACGAGCAAAAAATATTTAGTGTAAGTCACTATGAAGAGCTACTACAAAAACAAAGAGAAAGAATAATACAAATAATAAATGATTATAACAAACTTCAAAATCCTAACGAATATATAAAAATTAAAGATGACCTAGAATATGAAATAAAATTATATGAAGAAAAAACAGACATATCAAAATTACAAAACGCATTTCTTGAATGCTTTGAGAAAAAAATACTAAACACAATAGACAAGAAGAAAATTTTAGACTTAATTTATGAAACAAGATACCTAAACTTTATTCCAAATTGTAAAATGGATTTAAGAAAAATTGAAAAAATACTAATTACAAAGGCAATAAAATGTAATATAATAGGACCAGTTTCAAATAATGAAGATTTAGATTATAGAATACTTAAAGGTTTATTTGATTCACAGGCAATATCATTAGAAACACTCTATATACAGCTAAGTTCAAAAAATAATGAAATAAATGTAGAAATATTTGATGGTAACATTCCTGAAAGAGCATATAATGTAATACTTCCAGAAGGAAGTAACATTGAAATTCGTAAAACAAAAAAAATACGAATTTTCGAATAATAAAATGATAAAACTAAATTAAAGAAAAAATTGAAAGGATACAAAAAAGATGAAAATTAGTTTTTTAGGAGCTACAAAAGCAGTAACAGGATCTAACTTTTTAGTAGAAGGAGCCGGAAAAAGATTTTTAGTAGACTGCGGTTTACACCAGGGAAGTTCAAAAGAAGAATTATTAAACGACAAACCATTTGATTATGACGTGAAAAGTATAGACTTTATGCTACTTACTCATGCTCATATAGACCATTCAGGAAGAATTCCAAAACTTTATAAAGATGGATATACAAACCCAATATATGCAACAAAGGCAACCTGCGACTTATGTGCAATTATGCTACCAGACAGTGGACATATACAAGAAATAGAAAATGAAATAAAAAACAAAAAACGTAGAAGAGCAGGAAAAAGAGACTTACTAGAACCATTATACACGGCACAAGATGCACAAGACTGCTTGGAAATATTTAAACCAGTAATGTATGACCAAATAATAGAAATTACTAAAGATATATTAGTAAGGTTTAACGATGCAGGTCACATGCTAGGATCAAGCATGATAGAAGTATGGATAACAGAAAACGGTAAGCAAGAAAAAATCGTGTTTAGTGGAGACATTGGAAACAACGACATACCGCTATTAGCAAGCCCAACAATGATAGATAGTGCAGATTATTTAGTAATGGAATCTACTTATGGAAGTAGGCTTCATCTAAGAAACGATGACAAAGCTTCACTATTTTTGGATGTAGTATCACAAACAATAGAAAAAGGTGGAACAGTTGTAATACCATCATTTGCAGTAGGAAGAACACAAGAAATACTATATGAAGTAAATAAAATAAAAGACCAACACAAAGACGATGAAAAATTCCAAAAAGAATATGAAACACTAATGAAAGTTCCAGTATATGTGGATAGCCCTCTTGCAGTATCGGCAACAGAAGTATTCAGAAAAAACATGAACTTGTTCTCAGATGAAATACAAGAATTTATTAAAAGAGGAGATAATCCACTAGAATTTCCAGGATTAAAATTTACAAAAACAGTAGATGACTCAAAAGCACTAAATGAATCGAATGAGCCATGTATAATAATCTCAGCAAGTGGAATGTGTGATGTAGGAAGAATAAAACATCATCTAAAACACAACATTTGGAATCCACTTAGCACAATACTATTTGTAGGATATCAAGCACCAGGAACACTTGGAAGAAGAATCGTAGATGGAGAAAAAAAGGTAAAAATACTAGGAGAAGAATTTGCAGTTAATGCAAGAATAGAATACATCGAAGGATTCTCAGGACATGCAGACCAACAAGGACTATTAAACTATGTATATTCATTCAATAACAAAATACCAAAACATATATTTCTAGTACATGGAGAGACAGATTCTCAGGAAGTTTTAAAAGAAAAAATTCTCGAAACAACAGGAATAGATGTAAAAATACCAAGCTACGGAGAAGAATACACGTTAAGTGAAAAAGACCTACAAGTAACTGAAAAATTTAAAAATCCAGCACAAAAAGATATTGAAAAACTTGAACTTATAGATAAAATGCAACTTCTTGAAAGCGAACTAGAAGAAATGAAACATGCTCTAAAAGAAGACATTAGACTATCAACAAGCACAGACGAAGATATGGCAAAACTAAATAATAGAGTAAATGATTTAAGAAAACAAATTGTTCAAATAATGAATAAAGAAAATTAGATTGGAGAAAAAATCAAATGAAAAAGAAATATTTTAACGACGCATTTATCGGAAACAAAAATATAACAGCAAGTTTCAGCAAAACAGGAGAATTACTAAGACTATATTATCCACAGCCAGATTATAGACAATACTCAGACTTTTTTCATGTAGGAATTAAGGTAAACGACTCAAACATTATTTATCTACATGAAGATATAAATAATAAATATAAGCAATATTATACGGAAGATACAAACATATTAAACACTGAAATAACAAACACATATTTCAACTTAAAAATAACTCAGACTGACTGTGCAATGATAAATCAGGATGTCTTAATAAAAAAATATACACTTACAAACAATAACGCAATTGACTTTAATGTAAATTTTATTATACATTCTAAAGTAATTTCATCATTCAACAATATGGCAGGTGGAATAGTAGCAAACAACGCACTAATCCAATATGGGCACAACTTTACCTGTACAATAGTATCAAAAAACAAAATACTAAGTCATCAACTAAACAACTGCGAAAAAAACATAGAAACTGGGGTAATTCAGGACAAAGATTATGTAGGAATGTCTCCAGAAGCAGCAGTAAGCTATGACTTAGGAACTATAAAGCCAGGACAGAGCGTAGAATTTAGTTTTATGATTTATATAGAAGACTCACAAAATAATATAAACAGCACAGAATCAGAAGCAATAAAATTACAAAGAACGGACGTAAATAAAGAAATTGCAAAAATAGAAAAGTACTGGAAGAACTTTTTAAATAAGCACGACACATTAAAATTAAAAACAGATAAAACAGAATATAAAGATAAGTTAATACAAATTTATAAAAGAACAATACTATTCTCACCACTACTCATGAATGAAAAAACAGGGGGAATAACTGCAACGCTTGAAATAGACGAAGAAAGAGACAAATGCGGAAGATATTCATATTGTTGGCCACGAGATGCAGTAATGATATATTCAAGTCTAGACAATCTAGGCTTTGGTGACATGACAAAAAAATTCTATGAAATATTTCTAAAAAAGACACAAAGTAAAAATGGAATGTGGGAGCAAAGATTTTATACAGATACAAGACTAGCTCCATGTTGGGGATATCAAATAGACGAAACAGCAATCGTAATTTGGGGTGCTTATGAGCACTACAAAAAGATGGAAAAGATAACGGGCAAAAAAGATAAAAGATTTCTAAAAGACAACTTAAAAATGCTAGAAAAAGCAATGGAATTTATTGAAAAGTATATGAATTTTGTCTTAGGAAAAGAAGAAAAAGAAGATTTAGTAAGAATTGGACTAGAAAAAACATATAACTATAAAAATAGAGATGAAATATATAAACATCCAAGTTATGATGCATGGGAAATGAATGAAGGAATACATTTATACTCATTGTCTGCAATATATGCTGCGCTAAAAGCAATGATTGAAATATATAATGAAACTTCAGAATTCTTTACAAACAATAGACTAAAACAAGACGACATAATATTATGTAAAGCAAGATATGAAAGCTTAATGAGAGATACAAAAAAATATATTATGGACAATTTATATGATAAAGAAAAAAAGGTATTAGTACGAAATACAAAAGACAGACTAACAGACATTAGTATATTAGGAGCAGTAATACCATTTGAAGTATTTGAAGCAGATGAAAAAATAATAAAAAATACAGTTGAACAAATAAACATGACATTAAGAACATATTCAGGAGGATATCTAAGATTCCAAGGAGACACATATATAGGAGGAAACAATCCATGGATAATTTCAACAGCATGGATGGCAATGTATTATCAAAAAATAGGTCAATTAAAAAACAAAAATGAATGTATGAAATTTATTGTAAATAGTGCAAACGAATTATCACTATTATCAGAACAGGTAAGTAGCGACTTCAAAGAACGCTGGGTAATAGGATTAGGATGGTCACATGCAATGTTTATAGAAATGCTAACAGACTAAAAAAGAAAGAGGTTTAGAAATGGCAAAAGCTAAAAGCGTATTTGTATGTAGTGATTGCGGATATGAATCACCAAAATGGTTAGGAAAATGTCCTGCATGTAATGCATGGAACACATTCTACGAGGAAAAAATCCAAGTTGCTACATCAAATGGAGCAACAGTAAAACTCAGAGAAAATGCAAAACCAATGAATCTAAACAAAGTAGAAGGAAAAGAAGCAGTAAGAAAAGCAACAGGATGCGGTGAGCTTGACAGAGTTCTTGGAGGAGGCATAGTAAAGGGCTCACTTGTACTACTAGGAGGTGAACCAGGAATAGGAAAATCTACTCTAATACTACAACTATGCGATAAAATAGCAAATGACTCGCAAATATTATATGTTTCAGGGGAAGAATCAGCTGAGCAAATAAAACTTAGAGCGGACAGGCTAAACATACATAATGACAATATAATGTTTTTAGGAGAAACAGATATTGACGCGGTAGAAGCGGAAATAATAAATATGAAACCAAAATTAGTAGTAATAGACTCAATTCAAACAATGTTTTCAAGCGAAATAACATCAGCACCCGGAACAGTAAGCCAAGTAAGAGAAATAACAGCAAGAATAATGAAATGTTGTAAACAAAATCAAATAACAACAATAATAATCGGTCACGTTACAAAAGATGGAAACATAGCAGGACCTAGAGTACTTGAACACATGGTAGATACAGTATTATACTTAGAAGGAGAAAGATACTTTTCATACAGAATACTAAGAAGCGTAAAAAACAGATTTGGTTCAACCAACGAAGTGGGAATGTTCGAAATGAAAAATGAAGGAATGTGTGAAGTAACCAACCCTTCAGAAGTACTGATCTCAGAAAACGCAGAGCCTGTTCCAGGAGCGGGAATTGTATGCAGTCTAGAAGGAACAAGACCACTGCTAGTAGAACTTCAAGCACTAACAACACCAAGTGTATATGGAATTCCAAAACGAACAGGAAACGGAATAGATTTTAATAAAATATCACTACTAATTGCAGTATTAGAAAAAAGGGCATACTTATCACTAGGAAATCAGGATGTTTATCTAAATGTAGTTAGCGGAATGAAAATAACAGAACCAGCGGTAGACTTAGGAATAGCATTAGTTATGGCATCAAGTTTCAAAAACATAAATATTCCAAAAGATACGGCAATAATAGGAGAAGTTGGACTTACTGGTGAAATAAGATCAGTAAACATGATAGACAAAAGATTAAAAGAATCAGAAAGATTAGGAATAAAAAGATGCATAATTCCACAAAATAACAAAAAACTATTGAAAGATACGTACAAATTAGATATAATAGGAGTCAAAAATATTAACGAAGCATTAAAAGCAATTGGACTTAAATAGATAAAACAGTAAAAAACTTAAGAACCAAATGAGAGAAAATTTTTGGAGGCAGAAAAGAGAATGGAACTTGTTGATATTTTAAAGATGATAGCACCAGGAACTCAAATAAGAGAAGGATTAGATAATATTCTAAAAGCTAAAACTGGTGCGCTAATTGTTATTGGCGATGGAAAAGAAGTAATGAGTATAGTAGATGGAGGATTTAACATAAACGTAGATTATACTCCTGCAAGACTATATGAACTAGCAAAAATGGATGGAGCAATAATACTAAGCCAAGACCTAAAAAAAATACTATTTGCAAATGCACAGCTTATTCCAAACTTCAGCATTTCAACAAGTGAAACAGGAACAAGACATAGAACAGCAGAAAGAGTTGCAAAGCAAACTGGAAGAATCGTTATAAGCATATCACAAAGAAGAGGAATAATTACAATATATGTAGGAGACTTTAGATATGTACTAGAAGATACGGCAAAAGTTGCGTCAAAAGCGAGTCAAGCACTACAAACGGTTGAAAAATATAGAAAAGTATTCGACAATAAAATAAGCACACTAACAGAATACGAATTCAATGATATTACTACACTAAACATGGTAATAGGCTCAATACAAAGAATAGAAATGCTCATGAAAATAGTTGACGAAGTTCAAAAATCAATATATGAACTTGGAACAGAAGGCAGACTATTAAAAATGCAACTAGATGAACTAACAGACGGAGTTGAATTAGAAGAACGCTTAATAATAAAAGACTATATAAATTTAAAAAATGAAGATGAAGCCTTCAAACAAATACAAAACCTACCACACGAAGAGCTAATGAAAGAGCAAATAATAGCAAACATACTAGGAATAAAGCAAACTGAAAACTTTGACGAAGAAACAGTTTATACAAGAGGATATAGAATACTAAATAAAGTACCAAGAATGCCAGCAAACATCGTAGAAAATCTAGTAAAAAAATTCAAATCATTTCAAAAACTACTATCAGCAAATACACAAGAACTAGATGAAGTTGATGGAATTGGTGAAGTTAGAGCAAAAACAATAGTTCAGTCACTAAAAAGGATGCAAGAACAATTCATGTTTGATAATATGATAGTTTAATAAAATTATTGTGAAATAAAAAAATAGCAAAAACTATTGAAAAACTTAAGCAATAATGATATAGTTTTAGATATGGTCATAGGCAACCCATAAGCCTAAATACATAAATAAGGAAGAACAAAATGAAAAATAAAAAGGTTAAAAAAAGCAACAAAAAATCAGAAGAATTAAACAGCATTAAAACAGAAGAACTAGTAAAAACAGATAAAAAAGACAAAATAAAAGATAAAGCAAAAAAGTCAGAATTAAATAAATCAAGAATAGTATTAACAGCAACTGTAATAGTAATAATGATAATACTAGGACTAATTGCATACGTATTAAATACAATAATAAAAAAACAAAACTACTCACAAACAAACCCAATAGTAACAATAGAAGTAGAAAACTTTGGAACAATAAAAGCAGAACTGTACCCACAATATGCACCAAATACTGTATCAAACTTCATATATTTAGCTAACAGCGGATTCTATAATGGACTAACATTCCATAGAACAATTCCAGACTTCATGATACAAGGTGGAGACCCTAATGGAGACGGAACAGGAAATGCAAAACTTTCAAACCTAGGAGATGAAAGTACAGATAAATATGCAATAAGTGGAGAATTCATACTAAATGGATATACACAAAATTCATTAAAACTACAAAAGGGAGTTTTAGCAATGGCAAGATCAGACTACAGCAGTCAAGGATCAACATCTCTTACTAAAAAAGGTTATAACTCAGCTTCATGTCAATTCTTTATAATGACACAAGATAATTCATCAATAGATGGTGCTTATGCAGGCTTTGGAAAAGTAATTGAAGGACAAGATATAGTGGATAAAATATCAAATGTAGAAGTACAAACAAGAGATAAAAACACAACAGACAATACACTAACAGCAGACAAACCAACAGATCCACCAGTAATGAAAACAGTGAGTGTTGAAACATGGGGAGTTGACTACGGCAAACCAGAAACAATTGAACCATTTGATTACTATTCATACATGATGCAACAATACTATGGCTCAAACTCTACTAACCAATAAATATAAAATCTCAGGAGACCTTTTGAAAATGAAGCTTTAAAAATAAGTTTCATACAAAAGGCCTTTCCTTATTCATGAGTTTTTTAATTGATGAGGGGCTTTTTCTAATATATTGAATCCCCTCAATATTTTTGAGTGTTCACAAAAATTTCACAAAAAAATTAGCAATCTCTATTGACATTTGCTAAAAATGGATATAATATATATGAAGTTAGCAAACAAACACAAAGAGTGCTAAAAAAAGAGGTGATTATATTGGAGCTAGATAGCAGAAAAAAGCGAATATTACAAGCCATTGTAAATGAATACATTGATACAATAGAGCCAGTTAGTTCAAACAGTATAATCTCAAAATATGGCTTAGATTGTAGTAGTGCAACAGTACGAAATGAAATGGCAGAATTAGAAAAGTCCGGATTTCTTGAAAAAACACATACATCAAGTGGAAGAGTGCCATCGAATAAGGGGTATAGATTTTATGTAGACAAACTATTAAACGAAAAGGACTTAAATTTAAGCGAAATAAAATATATAAACTCAAAATTGCAAAATAAAGTAGATGAGATGGAGGAACTTACAAAGGTTGCATCAAATACAATTTCAGAAGTTACACATTATACTACCGTTTCAATAGAACCAAATGCAGCAAAGCAAAAAATACAAGAAATAAAATTCGTATTGCTAGGTTCAAGAATGTTAATGGCGGTAATACTAACAGAAATGGGAACAATAAAAGAAACAATTATTAAATTTGATAGTGACATAACCCAAGAACAGGTAGATACATTAAGTCTAATATTCAATACAAAACTAAGAGGAAGACTATTATCAGCAATAAATATGCCAATGGAACAATATATAATGAAAGAAATGACATATAGAGTTGATGTAATAAAACCAATAGTTGAACAGATAACAAGAGCATTAAACGATGAATCAAAAATCTATCTAAAAGGGGCAGACCAAGCATTAGATAACCCAGAATTCCAGAAAAACGACATCACCAAAAGATTCTTAAACTTATTAGACAGGCAAGACTTAATATTCGACCTGCTAGATAGTGATGAAGATTTCAACGTATATATAGGAAATGAAATATCAGGACTAAATGACTTCAGTCTAATAACATTCAAGAACAAGGTAGCAGGAAAAGATTTAGGCACAATAGGAATAATAGGCCCAACAAGAATGGATTATTCAAAAGTAATTTCCGTATTAAAATATATAAACCAAGAGCTCAACAAAGAACTTGGAGATGGAAAATAAAAAAAGAAAGAGAGGGACTTATATTGGAAGAAAACAAAACAAACACAGAAGAAATAAAAAAAGAAAACCAAAAAATGAAAATTGAAAAAGAACCACAAAACGAAGAAGAAAGAAAAATTCAGGAATTAGGAAAAAAAATAGAAGAGCAAAAGGCAGAAATAGAAGACAAAGATGATAAAATAAAAAGACTAATGGCAGAATTTGAAAACTTCAAAAAGAGAAGTGACAAAGAAAGAATGGGAATGTACAACTCGGTAATGGGAGATGTAATAACATCACTACTTCCCGTATTGGACAACTTAGAAAAAGCTGAAGAAGCACACACAAAAGATGAACAATATAAAAGTGGTGTAAACATGGTATTAAAACAATTTAAAGATGTTTTAACGTCAAATGGGGTTACAGAAATAGAAACAATAGGAAAAACATTTGACCCAACATTCCACGAAGCAGTAAGCTCAGTAGAAGACAGTAGTTTAGGTCAGAAGGAAATAAAACAAGAATACAGAAAAGGTTATATGCTAGGAGACAGAGTATTAAGACACTCACTTGTAGTTGTAGCAAACTAATATTATATAAATCTAAAATCAAAATATTAGATTTAAACATAAAAAGTTTTTAATTTTAAATTATATAAAAATAGCAAAAGCTATTAAATTTTAAGGAGGATTTTTAAAATGGGAAAGATTATAGGAATTGATTTAGGAACAACAAATTCATGTGTTGCAGTTATGGAAGGTGGAGAGCCAGTAGTAATACCAAACTCAGAAGGAAATAGAACAACACCATCAGTAGTAGCATTTTCAAAAGATGGAGAAAGATTAGTAGGTCAAATTGCAAAAAGACAAGCAGTTACAAACCCAGACCACACAATAATTTCAATAAAGAGAAAAATGGGAACATCAGAAAAAGTAAAAATAGATGATGACCAATTCTCACCACAAGAAATATCAGCAATGATATTACAAAAACTAAAAACAGATGCTGAAGGATATTTAGGAAGCCAAGTAACACAAGCTGTTATAACAGTACCTGCATACTTCAACGATTCTCAAAGACAAGCAACAAAAGACGCAGGAAAAATTGCAGGACTTGATGTACTTAGAATAATAAATGAGCCAACAGCAGCAGCATTAGCATTTGGTATGGATAAAGAAGAACAAGATCAAAAAATAATGGTATATGATTTAGGTGGAGGAACATTCGATGTTTCAATACTAGACATTGGAGACGGAGTATTTGAAGTTTTAGCTACAAACGGAAACACACATTTAGGAGGAGATGATTTTGATCAAAAAATCATAGACTATCTAGTAGCAGAATTCAAAAAAACAAGCGGAATAGACTTATCATCAGATAAAATGGCAATGCAACGTCTAAAAGAAGCTGCAGAAAAAGCTAAAATAGAGCTTTCTCAAATGCAACAAACACAAATAAACTTACCATTTATCACAGCAGACGCAACAGGCCCAAAACATTTAGACTTAACTCTAACAAGAGCAAAATTTGAAGAACTAATCCATGACTTAGTAGAATCAACAAGAATACCAGTTGAAAACGCACTAAAAGATGCAGGAATTTCAGCAGATGCATTACACAAGATTCTATTAGTAGGTGGTTCAACAAGAGTACCATGTGTACAAGAAATGGTTAAGAAAATAACAGGAAAAGAACCAGATAAAGGAATAAACCCAGATGAATGCGTTGCAATTGGAGCAGCAATTCAAGGAGGAGTTCTTTCAGGAGATGTTAAAGATTTAGTACTATTAGACGTAACACCATTATCATTAGGAATTGAAACTTACGGTGGAGTATTTACAAAACTAATAGAAAGAAATACTACAATACCAACAAAGAAATCACAAATATTCTCAACAGCAGCAGATGGTCAAACAAGTGTAGAAGTACACGTATTACAAGGTGAAAGAGAAATGGCACAAGATAACAAAACATTAGGAAGATTCCAATTAGCGGGAATTGCACCAGCACCACGTGGAGTTCCACAAGTAGAAGTAACATTTGATATAGATGCAAACGGTATAGTTCACGTATCTGCAAAAGATATGGCTACAGGAAATAAACAACAAGTTTCAATTACAGCATCAACAAACTTAACAGATGATGAAATTGATAAAGCTGTTAAAGATGCAGAAGCACATAGTGCAGAAGACAAAAAGAGAAAAGAAGAAATTGAAGTTAGAAACAATGCTGAAAGCTTAGTATATAACTGCCAAAGCACGCTAGATAAATTAGGAGACAAAATAAGTGCAGAGGAAAAATCTAAAGCAAAAGCAGAAATAGACAATGTAAACAAAGCATTAGAGGGAAAAGATGTTGAAGCAATAAAGAAAGCAACAGATAGTTTAACACAAATATTCTATTCAATATCAGAAAAACTATATGCACAAAATCCAAATGCAGCAGGAGCAAATGCAAATCAAAGTGCTCAAGGCGAAACAGAGCAAAAAGCTGACGACGAAAAAAATAAAGGAACAGCTGAAGCTAAGAGCGAAGAGGAAAATAAATAATAAATAATGCAAAAGAAACAAAGGAACATTGCACGTGTTCAAAAATTTTTAAATATGAACACGTGCAAGTCCCTTTGCTAATCTCGAGCTGGAAGGAAAAATAAATGGCAAAGGACTATTACGAAATATTAGGAGTTAGTAAAAATGCTACTGATGATGAAATAAAAAAAGCATATAGACAGCAAGCAAAAAAGTGGCATCCAGATGCAAACCCTGATAACAGAAAAGAAGCAGAGGAAAAATTTAAAGAAGTTGGAGAAGCATACTCTGTTTTATCTAATGCAGATAAAAGAAGAAACTACGATCAATTTGGTTCAGCAGATGGTCCACAATTTAATGGAGCTGGAGGAAGCGGATTCGGAGGCTTTGGAGGATTCAACGGCTTCAATGGAGGAACATATACATACACTTCAGGAGGTGGATTTGGATTTGATGATGTAGTAGATGACTTTGTTTCATCAATATTTGGTGGAGGAGCAAGAAGAAGCTCAGGAAGACCAACAAATGGACCACAAAAAGGTGAAGACCTACATCAAAAAATGGAAATAACATTTGAAGAGTCATTTACAGGAGTAGATAAAGAATTTGTAATAAGCAAAAACGTAAAATGTAACATATGTAGTGGAACAGGAGCTAAGCCAGGAACAAAAGTAGAAACATGTCCAATATGCCATGGAACAGGTCAAGTAAAAAAGAACCAAACAATAGGAGGATTTGCAACATTCCAAACAGTAGCAACATGTGACAACTGTCGTGGAACAGGAAAAGTAATAAAAGAGCCATGTGACGAATGCAAAGGAAAAGGAAAAATACGCAAAAATGTTACTATAAAAGTAGAAATTCCAGCAGGAATAGAAGATGGTCAAACTCTAGTACTTAGAGGAAAAGGAGAACCTGGCGCAAATGGTGGAGAAAATGGGGATATTTACTTAGACATAAAAGTACGAAAAAGTAGTATATTTACAAGAAATGGTGAAGATGTGGAATGTATAATTCCAATAACAATAACTCAGGCAACACTGGGGGCTGAACTAAATATTCCAACAGTAACAGGAGAAAATGAAAAATACACTATATCAGAAGGAACACAAACAGGAACCAAATATACAATGAGAGGTAAAGGATTCAAAAGACTTAACTCAAATTCAAATGGTGATTTAATATTTACTGTACAAGTACAAACACCAAAAAGATTAAGCAAAGAACAGCGAGAGCTATTAATGAAATTAGCTGAAACTATGAATGAGCAACCACCAGTTAAAAAGAGAGGAATATTTGGATAAATAGTAAAATATCAATTTGTTAGCTAAAAGTCAATAAATATCAAGGACTACGCTCAAAATGGAAAAAACATATAAGAAAAAACTGTAAAAAAAATTATAAATGAACGTAAAACTATTGCATAATAAAAAACCTTATGGTATAATCAAACAAATTTAAAGAATATTAGAAAAAAATGGTTAAATTCATATTTAATTAACATAATATTCTAAATAGGAGGAAGTAAGAATGAAAAAATTACAAAAAATTCTTGTATTAGTAGCAGTACTAATGTTAGTACTATCAGTAAAGGCATTTGCTATGTCACAAAGTGAGTTAATTGATTACATTAGCAAGGCACGTTCAGTAAATGGAATGAGTTTTCAACTTTCATCAGCTAATAAAGTAAAGTTAGAGAGATTCTTTAATGAGAACCCTGTAACAGAAGCTCAAGCTGAGCAAATTAAATCAAAAGTAGATGAGACAGTAAGTTATATGGAATCTACTGGAGCTACAAGTTTAAGTACACTTACACAAACTCAAAAAGATACAGTAATATCAAAAGCTAATTCAGCTGCTTCAGTTGTTGGAGCAACAATATCATATAGTTCAACTGATAAAGCAGTAACTGTATATGACAAAAATGGTAAACAGGTAGAAGCTCTTTCAGTAGAAGATGGAAAATTAGTACAAACAGGAAGCTCAAACTATCAATATGTTGTAATTCCCGCAGTTGCAATTATAGCAATCGCTGCAGTAGTATTCTACATCAATAAAAGAAAAGTAAATGCTTAATTTAAAAGAATAATAATTATGAGGAAAAATAAATGAGTGATAACAAAATTGAAAACAAGAAATTAGCTCATAATAACAATAATGTAATAACAGCAACTATTAAAAATATAATAGTTGCTTTATTAGTAGCAATTATTTTATTATTAGCTATGTACGCAGTAATGCACGAAAAAATCAATAACGTAGTGTCATTAATAGACAGAATAACTGTTGAAACTAATAACAAGGTTGTAGAACAGATAAAATTAGATGACATCAACAAAAAACTAATAAACTATCCAGAGTATGGAACAAAATATGCAACAATAAAAATAGAAAGTTTGGGAATTGAACTACCTTTATATTATGGTGATACTTTGTCACTATTACGTAATGGGGCTGGTCAATCAAGTGGTAGTTACTTCCCAGGAGAGGGAGGAACAATTTCATGCATGGCTCACAACACAAGTAATATGTTTCAAAAGCTGCCCAATATAGAAAATGGAGCAATCATAAATATTACAACATCTTATGGAGAATTTAATTACAAAGTTTATGATACAAAAGTAGTAGACATGACAGATCTAGACTCTATTCCAATACAAAAAGAAAAAGAAATGCTAGCAGTATATACATGCTATCCAGTTTATGGAATAGGACACAAAACACATAGATTTGTAGCTTATGCTGAACTAGTGTAAGTAAATCTACAGACTTAAAAAATTAACAGTTCTAAGATAGAGGAGTCAATAATGGAAAAAAGAAGTAAAACAAATAAATTTTTTTGTTGGATATTAACAATAATTCTTATGATAGAAATAATTGCAATATCAGTATTAAGCATAGCTAACAACACAATTTTGAAAAAAAGTTACATAGAAGCGCAACTAGAAAAAACAGGATTTTATACTCAGATAAAAGGAAACATAGAAGAAATGTTTAAAAATTATGTACTGCAAGCAAACTTAGACGATGAAATAGTTGAGAATCTAATAACGGATGATAAAATAAAACAAGATGTTAACCAAGTATTAGAAGCAGTTTACAACCAAAAAGCAATTAGCGTAGAAACTGATACAATAAAAACAGAATTACAAAACAGAATAAACCAAAAACTAATGTTAGGAAAAAATATAACAATAACAAAAGAAGCACAAAAAAGTATAAATGATTTTATAGATATAATAATAAATAACTACAAATCTAACATGGAAATATCAGAATCTGCTATAAAGCAAATTGGAAATATGGTAGGAATAATAAATACCAAAATAACAAAATACTCAAATGTACTTTACATAACAACAATAGCAACAGCAATATTACTTGCAATTATATGTTTTGCAAGATGCAAAAACAAAAAAAGTATATTAAATATCTATCATGCAATAGCACTATTAGCATCAGGAAGTACGCTTATAATAACTTGGATAATATCTAAAATTCAGATAAAACCGGACAATATTATAATATACAATAAAGCCATAACTAATTTACTAATATCAATAATTAAGAACATACAAGCAAACATATTGCAATATGGTATAGTATTGTTTTCTGTTGGACTAATTATTTCTATAATAGAAAATATTAGATTAAAAGATAAAGAATAAAGGAAAAAACGTTATTTCGTAAAAGAACAATAATTATTATTACGACATTTTTTGATAAAATCTAACAAAAAATGGCTAAAACTATTTACTTAAAAAATTATATGTTATATAATAGAAGAAAATAAAAGTAAGAGGGAATGAAAATTGGAAAAGAGTAATATAGCTGTTGTAGAACCCAAACAAATAGAAACAAAACAAAATATAGCAGTACAAAAAAAAAATCCTACTATATTTTATTTTATAATTAAAAGACTCTTTGATATAATTGCTGGATTAACCGGAACTATTTTATTGATTCCAATCACAGCATTTCTATGGGGATATAAAAAGATAACTAAACAAAATGATGGACCACTATTCTATGAGCAACTACGTATAGGAAAGAACGGAGAAGAATTTAGATTATATAAATACAGAACAATGTGTATGAATGCTGATGAACAATTACAGAAATATCTAGATAGCAATCCTGAAGCTAAGGAAGAATTCAGAAAATACAAGAAATTAAAAAATGATCCTAGAATAAGTAAATTAGGCAAATTTTTAAGAACTGCAAGTATTGATGAATTTTCACAATTCATAAATGTACTGATGGGAAATATGAGCTTAGTAGGACCTAGACCATACTTACATAGAGAAATAGAGGACATGGGAGATAGTTATTACAATAAAATAATAACATGTAAACCAGGGATAACAGGATATTGGCAAGCTCATGGAAGAAATAGAGTATATTTTAATGACAGACTTAAAATGGACAGTGAATACATAGATAAAAGAAGTATTAGGTTTGATATAAAAATTATATTTAAAACGATTGAAAAAGTTTTGGGTAAAGAAGGAGCTTTTTAATGAAATTTTAAAGGGAGAAAATAAATGTATAAAAAGAAAGTCTTGGAAATTGTTGAAGCATTTGGCGGTGGTGTATTTACAATGATGAATGATTTATGCAATGGATTAAGCAATGAATTTGAAGTTATTGTTGCATATTCAAAAAGAAAACAAACCCCTAACAATTTTAAAGAATTATTTGATAAAAATATAAAGTTTATAGAAGTTAAAAACTTTACCAGAGATATAAATTTTAAAAAAGACATATTAGCCTTAAAAGAAATAAAAGATATTATCAAAAGAGAAGATCCTGAAATAATTCATTTGCACAGTTCAAAAGCACGGAGTATTAGGTAGATTAGCAGCAAGCGGAAAAAAATACAGAATGTTTTATAATCCACATGGTTTTGCATTTTTGAAACTAGATGATTCTAAATTAAAAAGATTCAGCTATAAAGCAATAGAAAAAATCATGGTATTTATTAATCCAAAGTGTACAATTATAGGATGCTCAAAAGGAGAGTTTGAAGAAGCTAAAAAAATATCTCAGAATTGCGTTCTAATTGATAATGCTATAAACATTGGAAAACTAGACCAATTAATTAAAGTTAATAATAAAGAAATAAACTTTAATGATTTAAAAGTTTGTACGGTTGGAAGAATTGGATATCAAAAAAACCCAAGAGAATTTAATGAAATTGCAAAGCTGTTGCCAAATATTAAATTCACATGGATTGGTGATGGAGAATTAAAAGAAGAGTTAACTTCTAAAAATATAAGAATAACCGGATGGAAAGAAAGAGCAGATGCACTAAATCTTATGAATGATCAAAATATTTTCATTTTGACTTCATTATGGGAGGGACTCCCTATGACGTTGCTTGAGGCTGGGTATATGAAAAAACTTTGCATTGTTTCAAACGTAATAGGAAATAGAGATGTTATTAAAGATAAAGAAAATGGATATATCTATAATAATATAGAGGATATAAAAAAAATAATAAAATCAATTAACAAGGAAAATTATTACAGAATAATTAATAAATATTATTATGAAATAATTAATAAATATAATGCTGAAAAAATGGTAAAAAAATATGAGAAACAATATGAGGTGAAATAATGAAAAAAGTAGGAATAGTTTCATGTTATTTCAAAAATAATTATGGTAGTATGTTACAAGCATATGCAACAAAAAAAATATTAGATAATAATAATATTCAAAATGAAACAATAAACATAGAATTTAATCAAGATTTTAAAAATGGAAAAAGAAGATATTATTTAAGTCAAATTACAAATTTTAAATTTATTAAAAATAAAATGGGAATGATAAAATTAAAAATTGATAAAAAAATAAACAGAGAACTTGGAAAAAATATTTTGATAAGAACAAAAAAATATCAGGAATTTAGAAATGAATTTAATCTTTCTAGATCTAATGATAATTATGATGATTTAGCGAGACAAGCCAAAGAAAAATACACGGATGTAATTGTTGGTAGTGATCAATTATGGTTACCAGTAAATGTAATTTCAGATTATTATACATTAAATTGGGTACCTAATAATATTAACAAAATTTCATATGCAACTAGCTTTGGATTTTCTTCAATTCAAACAAAATATGCTGAGGTTTATAGAAACTTCTTGTCTAAAATAAATTATTTATCTACTAGAGAAGAAAGTGGTGTGAAAATAATTAAAGATATAACAAATAAGAAAGCGAAACTTGTTTGTGATCCTACTATTTTATTAACTAAAGATGAATGGCATGAGGAATCTTCAAAAGAAAGAAAATATAAAGAAAAATATATTTTATGTTATTTCTTGGGAAATAATATAGCACATAGAAAGTTTGCTGAAAGATTAAGAAAAAAAACAGGATATAAAATTGTATCTCTTAATCATGCAGATGAATATGTAAAATATTCTGATGAATTTTGTGACTATGCCCCTTTTGATATTGGACCTAGAGAGTGGATAAGTTTAATTGAAAATGCAGATTATGTTTGCACCGATTCATTCCATGGAACGGTGTTCTCAATATTATTTAATAAGATTTTTTTTGATTTTAGAAGGCATAGTAATAAAAGTAGGGTATCAACTAATTCTAGAATTGATTCATTATTAAATATTGCGGGTATAGGCAATGAAAGAATATTAACGGGAAGAGAAGATATTGATAAGGTTTTAAAATATGAAATTAAGTATGAAAAAGTTAATAAAAATATTGAAAAATTTAGACAGGACTCAAAAAAATGGTTGTTAGAGGCTATTAAATGGAAAGATAATGGTCTAAAACACATAGATGTAACTGACAAAGAAGATTGCTGTGGATGTTCGGCCTGTAAAAATATATGTCCTGTTAATGCTATAGAGATGAAAGAGGATAAAGAAGGATTTAAATACCCAGATATTGATAATTCTAAATGTATTAACTGTGGAAAATGTAAAAGGGTTTGTCCAATAATAAATGTTCAAAAAGAGGTAAAGATTGAACAAAGGGCTTATGCAGTAAATAATAAAGATAATATTGTAAGAAAAGAATCAACTTCAGGAGGAGCTTTTACTGCAATTGGAAAATATATAATTAAAAATAATGGAATTGTATATGGAGCATCTTTTGATGATAAATATAATGTTGTCCATTCAAAGTCAACCAATATTGAAGAATTGAAGAAATATAGGAATAGTAAGTATGTTCAAAGTGATATTAATACAACATTTTCTGAGGTAAAAAAGTACCTTGACAACGGTAGATTAGTTTGTTTTAGTGGTACACCATGCCAAATTGAAGGATTAAGCTTTTTTCTACAAAAAGACTACGTGAATCTTTTATTGGTAGATGTTGTATGTAGGGCTGTTCCAAGTCCAAAAATATTTAGAGAATATTTAAAATATATTCAAGAAAAGTATTTGAATAATGAAAAAGTTGATAGTGTAAAATTTAGAAGCAAAGATAAATATGGATATAAATATACAATGATGAAAATAACTAGCAAAAACAACATATATGAAGAGGGCATCGAAAAAGATTCATATTTAAGAGCGTTTTTTAATGGATTTTCAATAAGGCCTTCTTGCGGAAACTGTAAATTTAAAAAGAGATATAGGGTTAGTGACATTACTTTATGGGATTGTTTTAATATAGAGGATTTTGATAAAAAATTAGATGATAATATTGGAACAACTAGAATTCTAATCCATACAGAAAAAGGAAATAATATTTTTGATAGTATTAAATCAAATTTAGAATATGTCAAGATAAAGCCTGAAAAGGCAATAATTAGATCAAGAGAATTAACGAGGTCTACCAAAATCAATTCTAACAGAAGTGAATATATGAAGGATTTACAAAAGATGAAAATGGAGGATTTGATTAATAAGTATTTTAAAATAAATAGTAAAATAAAAATAGAAAGTTTTTTTAGACATAAACTTGTAAACATCAAAATTTATAAAAAAATAAAGAAAGCTGCTAAAAAAATGTTAAAGAGGTAAAAAATAATGGAGAAAGTGAAAGTATTGTATTTTGTAGATAGAATGCTTAGAGGAGGTATTCAAAGCTTAGTTATTGATTGGGTTTCAAGATTTGATAAAGAAAAAATACACGTTGATTTTTTATTACTTGATGATGGCAATAAGTATGAACTTGAAGAAACATTAAAAAAATTAGGCTGTAATGTATATAAACTAGAGGGAATATGGATAAGAAGACCAATTGACTTTATTAAAATAAGTAAATCTTTAAATAAATTTTTTAAAGAACATAACGATTATAAAGTTGTTCATTTACATTCTACAAGTAAAAATTATATAATTTTAAAATATGCTCAGAAATATGGAGTTCCAGTTAGAATAGCACATAGTCATGCCTTAGATTTTCAAAGTAATTCTAAAGTAAAAAAAATTGTGGGCAGTATTTTAAAACCAAAATTAATAAAATATACGAATTATTTTTTTGCTTGTTCAGAACCTGCCGGGGAATGGCTTTTTGGTAATAATATAATTAAAAGCAATAAATTTAAAGTGATTTCAAATGCAATTGATTATAATAGATTCAAATTTTCTAAATCTACTAGAAATGATTTTAGAAAAGAATTGGGATATTCTAATAATGATATTGTTTTGGGGCATGTTGGAAGATTTACAGAGTCAAAAAATCACAAATTTATTATTAATGTATTTTATAATTTGCATAAAAAAAATAATAATTATAAATTATTATTAATTGGTACAGGATATCTTGAAAATTCAATAAGAGATAAAGTTCATCAATTAGGAATAGAAAAAAATGTGATGTTTTTAGGATATAAAGAAAATGTTAATGATTATATGCAAGCAATGGACATTTTTATAATGCCAAGTATATATGAAGGATTAGGTTTAGCTTTAGTTGAAGCTCAGGCATCTGGGTTACCATGTATTGCAACAAAAGGAACAATACCTTTTATTGTAAAGATAAATAATAATTTTAAATTTGTTTCTTTGGATTTAAATTTATGGATAAATGCTATAAATAATGTAAAATTAGAAAGAGTAAATTCTAAAGAAAATATGAAAAAATCAGGATATGATATTGAAGATGTTATTAAAGAACTGGAAGAATTTTATATAAATGTTTAAAATGGAAGGTGAATACAATGGAAAATAAAATTAGTATTTTTACTCCTACATATAATAGGGAAAATACCTTAATTGATACTTACAATAGTCTTAAAAATCAAACAAATAAAGATTTTGTGTGGATTATTATTGATGATGGTTCAACGGATAATACTAAGAAATTAGTTGAACAATGGGAAAATGAAAAAATAATAGAAATAAATTATTATTATAAAGCTAATGGAGGTAAACACACTGCATATAATTTTATGCTTAATAAAGTTGAAACAGAATATGTTCTAATTGCACTAGATTCTGATGATACATTTACAACTGATGCAATAGAATTCTTTTATAATTGCATTAATAATAATTTAAAAGATGATATTAGGGGTGTTGTTGCTTTATGTGCGCCAGATATAAACAAAAAATTTTATAAAAGTGAATTTGATTTAAATAAATTACAGCATTTATCTTTAAAAGATGCAATTTGTTCTGATTATTTTAAACGAATTGGGGCTATATTTCTTTTTGAAACAAAATTACTTAATAAATACAAATATCCAATATTCGAAAATGAAAAATTTTTTACGGAAATTTATACTTATATGCAAATGGATTTTTCTATGCATTGGACAGATAAAATTGTTTGTCAACGAATATTTGGAAATGGTGGACTTACTAAAGAAATTTACAAATTGTATATTAAAAATCCAAAATCATTTTATTTATATAATAATTTAAGATATAAAGAATCCAAGAAATTATTTGTTAGATTTAAGGCTCTGATTTTAGTTGATGCATTTTTGCTAATGTGTAATAAAGAATTTTTTAGTAAAAATATAAAAGATTTTAACAAAATTTCGTTTTTGCCGTTGGGTTTTATATTGAAAAAAATGATAGAAAGAAAGGCTGGAGAATATAATAATGTATAAGATTTATGGCTTTTTGTTGCTAATTGTAAATTTATATTCTTATCAAAACGGTATGAATAGTATTGTTTTTTTTGCAACTACACTTTTTTTGTTAATATTAATGTTTTTTAATTTAAATAAGAAAAAAGAATCTCATAAAATAATTTATTTAAGAATGATGATATTTACGTTGCCTTTTTCTTGGACAAGTATCATTGGTAGTGGTATTGATAGTTTTCCAATTACATGGTTTTACTTACTTGGATTATTGTTTTTTATTACATGTATAATTGACAGAGATAATTTTCGTTTAAAAAAGGATTTTTTGACATTTTTATTTTTGTTTCTTATTATTTATTCATTTATTCCTTTAATATCTTCTAATAATTTTAAAGCAGGAATTTCGGATTTTTTAATGATTTTATTTTTTTGTTTAATAGGTTTATCTTCTCATAATATAAGAAAAGAGGTTTCAAGTATAATTATAGAATCAATTATAAAAGATTTTATTTTTATAAATTTTATTTCTGCTATAATAATTTCTTTTCAATACTTTAATTATCAATTCTTCAATAAAGTATATTTTAAAATGAATATAGAAGGAACTTATGTTGCATCCAAAATGCAAGTTGGAGGTCAACTTTTATATGAAGATGCTAGTAGTGCAACATTAATGCTTACATCTTCTGTTATTTTAGCATTATTTTATGGTAAGAAAAAACTGGTTTATTATTTTGTTGCTGGAATTATACTTGCAGGATTGGCTTTCACTGCGAGAAGAACTGGTGCTATCGCGTTATTGTTTACTTTGCCATTTTATTTTATATTTAATTATAAAGGATTAAAGCGAATATTATCAATTTTATTAATGATTATTTTTGCTTTCTTAGTAGTTAAATTACTAACTTTGTCAAGACCAGTAGACAATGTTGCTCAGTTATTTGATGACAATAATAGAATTGTTGATTATGTAAAGGCAATTCATATTAGTTTAAAAAATCCATTAGGAGTAGGCTATGGTGACGACTACATTGCATCATTAACCGGACATACTATACCACATAATACTTTTTTAAGGTGGTTAGTTATAGGTGGAATAATATTTGCAACAATCTTGACACTATTGATATTAATTCCAACCTTTATATCTTTTAGTTTTAATGATAAATCATTATTTTGGGCAATGTTTTCTTCTATTATTGGTATGAATTTTATTCCTGATGTTTTAAATGCAAGGTATATAATTGTAATAATAGCGATAATTTTATTGTCAGATAATAGAAAAAAGAGGAGAGTTAAATGGAAAAATATAAAATATCAATTATAATACCTATTTATAACTGTGGAAAATATTTGAATAGATGTTTTGATTCAATTACAAAACAAAAATATTCTAATCTAGAAATTTTACTAATTGATGATGGTTCTACAGATAATAGCGGTAAACTATGTGATATTCAACACGAAAAAGATTCAAGGTTTTTGGTTATTCATAAAGAAAACTCTGGACAAAGTGATTGCAGAAACATCGGAACAGCCAAATCTACAGGTGACTTTATAATGTATATTGATGCTGATGATGAGTTTGTAGGCGAAGTATTTTCAGAGCTAATTGAAATTTATATAAAATATAAAAGTGATTTGATTTTCTATAAGAATAATGTAGTTATTGATGAAACTAAAAGAATAAATAGTAATTATAAAGGGGAAATAATTGAATTTGATTCATGGAAATCTGCATATGAGTACTCTTTAGTTACTTCTAAAATGTCATGCTGTTTATGGTCTAGAATGTATTCTGATAAGCTTGCAAAAAAAGTAAAATTAATTGATGGATTGCTATGCGAAGATATAGAATCTACACATAGATTTATTTCTTCTGCAAATAAAGTAGTGTTAGTTAATAAGATTTATTACAACTATTATATTAGATCAGATAGTACTATGGGAAATAAGAAACAAACTCATATGTACGATATTTTTAAAGTGGCCAAAATTGTTTACAAATTTGAAATTAAAAATTTTTCGAATACAAAATATATGAAATATATTAATTCAAAGTATATTAATAATAGTTTAAAATCTTTTTCTTTTTTATATTACTCCGATAATAGTAAATTTAAAGAAGATGCAATTAAATGTATAGCAAGGGAATTAAATGAATTCTCAATTTTTATGAATATGAAATTTAAAGCTCGAGCTTCTTTAACACTATTTAAACTAAATAAAAAGCTTTTAGCTAAATATGTCATAAAATATGGTAATAGATAGAAGGTGATTTTTTTGAGAGTAAAAAATGCGATAAAAAATACGATTACAAATATTATATGTAATTTATTGATAATGGTGGTTGGACTTGTTTCTCAAGTAATATTTATCAGAATTTTGGGAGCTGAGTATTTAGGTGTAAATGGTTTATTTACAAATATTCTTTCTATTTTAAGTATTGTTGAATTAGGAATTGGTAATGCGATTATTTACAATTTATATAAACCATTAGCAAAAGACGATGCTGAAACTGTTAAATCACTTATATATTTTTATAAAAAAGCATATAGTATTATTGCTATTATAGTATTAATATTAGGAATGTGCATTTTACCTTTTCTAGATTTCTTTATTGGAAAAACAACAGTAACATTAAACCTAAGATGCATTTATATATTATTTTTACTTCAAACTGTTAGTTCTTATATTTTGTCATATAGAACTTCAATATTCAATGCATCACAGAGAAATTATGTTGTAAAAATTAATAATTTATTTTATAGAATAACTGTTAACTTTTTACAATTAATAATTTTATATATTACCAAAAACTATTACTTATATTTGACTATAGCAATTGTCACACAACTTTTATTTAATTTTTTAATTAATAAAAAAGCTTTGATTCAATATCCATATCTCAGAGAAAAGAATGTTAATGGTTTGTCTAAGGAAATCGAAAATGATATTTTTGTGAAAATAAAAGCATTATTTTTTCATAAAATTGGTGGCTTCTTTGTTAATTGTACTGATAATATTATCATTTCTAAATTTTTTAATGTATTAACCGTTGGATTATATTCTAATTATTATTTAATTATAAACTCAACTACTACATTATTTAATCAAATTATTTCTGGAGCATCTGCAAGTATTGGAAATTTACTCGTTACAGAATCAAAAGAAAAAAGCTTTGATGTTTTTAAAAAAATAAGATTTTTGAACTTTTGGTTAGCCGTTTTTTCTAGTAGTTGCATTTTATGTTTAATACAAAATTTTATTACGATTTGGATTGGTGAAAAATATTTGTTGAATATATATGTTGTTATTATTTTAGTTGTTAATTTTTATCAACAATTAATGAGAAACACATATAACTCATTTAAAGATGCAGCTGGTATTTGGGTAGAAGATAAGTTTATTCCAATAATTGAATCAATTTTGAATATTATATTTTCTATCATTTGCTTAAAGATATTTGGATTAGCCGGAGTTTTTTTAGGAACAATAGTTAGTGGTTTTGCATTATGGTTTTATAGTTATCCAATTTTTGTATATAAAAAACTATTTGAAAGAAGTTATTATCAGTATATAATAGAAACAATTGCATATTTTATTTTATTTTTAATTATTGATGGATTAACTTTCCTTACAATTAATATTTTCGATATTTTCGTAAATACTTACATAAAACTATTATTTAGGATTTCTATTTGTATTATTTTACCTAATTTATTGTTAATAATAATATTTTATAAGAATTCAAATTTTATTTATTATAAAAATTTGATTAAACAGTTTTTTAGAAAAAAAAATAATTAGTAAAAATTTTGTATTTAATATCTAATTATTTATGTTTCATTATATAGTATTAAAAGTATTTTTGATAATTTTATTATTATTTACAATTATTGTTTAGCTATAAAACTAAGCTCTAGAGATAGGTATGAAAAAAAAATATAACAACTGAAAAATATTTTTTGCATTAAAGAGTGAATATGAAAGAAAAGATAAAATTTATTTGTAATTATGTATTTCTCGGTATATTAATGATTTTAAGCATTATATTGCTATACTTATTTTATTATCATTAATTGAATATTATTTAATAATTAAAATAAATAAATTAAATAGTTTTGTTGAGAATAATACTAATAGTAAATATACTGATAATATCTATTTAATAGTAGTTAATAAATATTCTAATGTAAAAATATTAAGTATGTAAGTGATAAGAAAATCACTTGTTATTATGGGGACAATTATAAATTCTGGCTATTATGATTCATAAATATCTATTGATGCGGAATTTAAAAAATGAAAAAAATACAAAAATTGTATCTTCATTTAATATTGAGGTAGAGAATAAATTTTCAAGAAATGACAATAAATTAGTTACAAATAATGCATTTTCAGGCAAATAAAGAAAACAAGAAATTACAGTGGCTGTTGTTTCTAGATAATCCAAATTCGGAGGAGGTAAAAGAAATAATGGAAGATAATAAAGAAGTAAAAGAAGCAATAATAGAAGTACACCACATGTCAGAAGATGAAAAAATGAGAAGACTGGCAGATTTACGAGAAAAAGCAATAATGGATGAACAACTAATAAAAAAAGCAGGTTATCTTCAAGGACGGGCAAAAGGAGAAAGTATTGGATTAGCCAAGGGAGAAAGCATTGGGTTAGCTAAGGGAGAAAGTATTGGGTTAGAAAAAGGAAAGAAAAAAGCTCAAGAAAATATAATAAATCAATGTTAGAAAAAGGCATAAGTGAAAAAGAAATTTAAGAGATTGTACAGATAAGTATTGAAGAAATTAAAAAAATAATAAATAGAATTAAATAGATAAATTACAAACTAAACAAAACATATTAAACAACAATTTTTGTTTAATACAATAAAGTTAGTATAAACTTTGTGTAGGGAAATTTTATAAAATAATTGAATAAAAGAT
>CAZDPV010000017.1:0-33587 GCA_964507565.1 uncultured Clostridium sp. | reverse complement strand
AAGTTCCAATACTGAATCATATAACAAATGCTGTAAACGAATTTGGATATATAATAATAATATTTGCATTTGTAGGAATCATATATACAATGATTAACAAAGAACATAGACTTAAAGGTCTTTTCTGTATAATAAATATATTAGTATGCTATATTACTTTTATGACTGTGCAAGCAATGGGAGTACATCACTATTTAACAATATCTATATGGATTTTTATATTATTTATATATGGAATATATGGAATATGGAAATTTATTAAACTAAATTGGATGAAAGTAACGTTTCTAATAATTATACTGATACTAATGATGACCAATTTTGTAACCACATTTATCATGAGAAATGTTAAAATACCAATTATTTCTCAAAACAATAAATATTGTAAATTTTATTATGAAAATTTTGATGGAATTGAAAATCTTGTAAAAGACTTAGATAGTACTTTAAAAGATAAGAATGCAAGATTTTCAGTATTAGCAAGTAGCGAAACACTATCAGACAATCTTCTGGACCTATTAGGAACTGAAAAAATGAAATCAAGTATTGTATATACATCTGCTGTAGATTTAAGAGATGGAATTAATTTTAACAGTTTAATGAGCGAGTATATAGTTGTTACAGATATAGCACAAACTGGTGTATCTGTTGAAGGACAAAGAATTGTAAGCGTACCAAATGATGCAATAATAAATGGAACATCTATAGGAAAAGCCTATAAATTATTATCAGGACCATATACAATGGAACATGGAGTAAAAGCTTATATATATGAGAAAACGAGATCATTTACAGAAGATGAAACCATAGAATACATGAATACTTTAATACAGTACCATCCAGAATGGAAAGAAAAGTACAACTATTTGTATTATGCAATTCTAATGTCAAAAAGAGAACTTGGAGACAACATAGGAGAAGCAAAAATGATAGATGAAGATACATTATACTTTTCACCAGGAAATAATCCTACAAAATTTATCTTAAAAACAAACAAAAAAATAGAAGAATTAAAGCTAAAACCTTACATTAAGGATAACAGTAGAGAAGAAAAAGGAAAAGTTATTTTTAAAATAAATGAAAATGGAAATACAATTTATGAAAAAGAAATAACTAACCAAAGTAATGAAGAAATAGAATTAAACTTGGGAGATGTTACTGATTTAGAATTCATTATAGACAAAGATGAATATTTAGATTGTGACTGGTTGTATATAGATGTATTAGGATGCAAGATTAAATAATATTAAGGAAGAGGTAAAATAAATGAAAAAAATATCAGTGGTTATACCAATGTACTATGAAGAGCAAGTTGCAGAAGAATGTTACGAAAGAGTATCAAAAGTATTATATAGTTTAAAAGACAAATATGACTACGAAATCATATTTATAAATGATGGTTCAAAGGACAAAACTCTTGAAATATTAGAGAATATTGCAAAAGACGATAAAAAAATAAAAATAGTATCATTTTCAAGAAACTTTGGTCATCAAGCAGCAGTAACAGCTGGACTTAAATATGTAACTGGAGACGCAATCGTAATAATGGATGCAGACCTTCAAGACCCACCAGAACTTATTCCAAATATGCTTAAAGAATGGGAAAATGGATATGAAGTAATTTATGGAAAAAGAAAATCAAGGGAAGGAGAATCAGCATTCAAATTATTAACAGCAAAAGCATTTTACTCTACAATCAATAAACTATCAGATATAGAAATACCAAAAAATACAGGTGATTTTAGATTAGTTGATAGAAAAGTAGTAGATGTAGTAAACGCTCTTCCAGAACACAATAAATTTTTAAGAGGATTATTTAGCTGGGTTGGATTTAAACAATATGCTTATAACTATGAACGTAAAGAAAGATTTGCTGGAAAAACTAAATATCCATTAAAGAAAATGCTAAAATTGGCATCAGATGGAATAATAAGTTTTTCAACTAAGCCATTAAAAATAGTTGGTGGATTTGGAATATTTTCAGTAATTATTTCACTAATTATTTTAATATATTCAATACTTTCATTTTCATTTAAATGGAATAATCTTACTCCAGGATGGACATCCTTAATGTGCACAATAACATTTATGGGAGGAATGATTTTAATATCATTGTGGATGATAGGAGAATATATTGCCAGAATTTATGATGAAAGTAAACAAAGACCTCAATATATAGTCGATAAAACAATAAATGTTTAATATTAGAAAATATATAATAATAAAAACTCAAGGATTTAATTATATTTAATTAAATCCTTGAAATTTGTTGTAAAAAATAATATAATAAAAAAAAGTAGGAAAAATCAAGGAGTTTAAACATGAAAAAAGTAACAATAATTATACCAGCATATAATGAAGAGGAATCTTTACCATATTTGTATGAAAGGTTGGAAAAGTTAATAAACGAAATTAAAAACTATGAGTTTGAAATTTTATTTGTAAATGATGGTTCAAAGGACAATACAATTAAACTAATAAAAGAATACAGAAAAAAGGATTCACGTATTTCATACGTAGATTTTTCAAGAAATTTTGGAAAGGAAACAGCAATGATTGCGGGACTTGACTATGCAACAGGAGACTGCGTAATATTTATGGATGCAGACCTTCAAGACCCACCAGAACTAATACCAGAAATGCTTAAGTATTGGGAAGAAGGATATGATGATGTTTATGCACAAAGAAAAACGAGAAAGGGCGAAACATGGCTCAAAAAGTTTACATCTAAAATGTATTACAAAGTTCTACAGTCACTAACTAGAGTAGAAATACAAAAAGATACAGGAGATTTTAGACTATTAGATAAAAGATGTGTAAATGCGCTTAAAAAAATGAGGGAAACATCAAGATGCTCTAAAAGTATGTTCAGTTGGATTGGATATAATAAAAAAGCAATCTTTTATGATAGAGATGCTAGGGTAGCAGGAAAGACTAAGTGGAATTATAAAAAACTAGTTAATCTAGCAATAGATGGGATAACTTCTTTTACAACATCACCACTTAGAATCTCAACATATATAGCAATTCCAACTTTCTTTGCATTATTGACATATTTTATATATGTAATAGTAAAATGTTGCATGCAACACGTTGCAATACAAGCATTTCAAGCAATTATATTATTATTATTGTTTTTCTTTGGAATACAAATATTATTATTTGGAATTGTTGGAGAATATTTAGGAAGAATATTTAACGAAACAAAGAATAGACCATTGTATTTAGTAAATGAATATAACGATAAAAAAGAATTAAATGAGGACTAATAAATAAAGGGAGAAAATTAAATGAAAAAAATAAATCTTCAAGAAATATTTTTTGAAAAAAGCAACCAAGATACACAAGAAAACATAGACCAAAGTAAGCATGGAGTTAAATTCAATAAAATAGAGTTTTTTATAATAGTAATAGTTTCAATACTAGCATTATGTATAAGGTTTTTAGGAATCGAACATATAAGTCGAGACATGGAGATGTGTTTACTTCAATGGGTTGATAAAATAGTTGAATATGGAAGATTAGAATCTTTTAAGCATATAATAGGAGATTATTATGTATCGTATATGTATATACTAACTTTTATTTCACTATTACCATTTCAATATATGTATTCTATAAAATTTGTGTCAATCATTTTTGACTTTATAATGGCATTTTTTGTAGCTAAGTTAACATATAATGTAACAAAAAATAAAACAAAATCAATAGTTGCTTATTGCATAGTTTTGTTTTTACCAACAGTAGTATATAATAGTTCGTCCTGGGGGCAATGTGACAGTATCTACACTACATTCATAATGATTTCATTATGTTTACTAATTGAAAAAAAGTATTCAAAATCGATAATATTCTTAGGAATAGCATTTGCGTTTAAACTTCAAACTGTGTTTATACTGCCATTATACATATTATACTGGATATCAGGAAACAAAAGACCATTTAAATTAAGAAAGTTTTTATACTTTTTTGTTCCATACATAATAATGGGAATTCCCGCAATTTTGATGGGAAGAGGTATAATAGACACATACGGAACTTATTTTAAACAGGCAGGGGAATTTTCGAATACACTGACAAATGTTAATTTTAATTTCTATACTCTTATTGTTCCTAAAAAAAATGCAACAAAAACGGGCGACAACACACTAATTTTTAATAATCCATTATTAGATAATATTGGAATAATAATTTTGCTATTGTTTTTTATAATATTATTTATAAAAGAGTTTAAATTAAAAAAAGAAATGAAAAATGAACAAATTATATCAATAGGTTTGTGGGTAGTTTTAATTGCTAATTTCTTTCTACCACATATGCATGATAGATATATGTATGTAGCTGATATACTAGCTGTAAGCTATTCACTAATATATTTAGATAGATTTTTTGAATTTACTATAATGCAAATTATATCATTAAATACGTACTGGTACTTTTATAAATATTTGAGTGTTTCAAGATATTTTTGGTCGATTTTAACATTTTTAAATATAATATACATTGGCTACTATATAATAAATGAAAGAATAGCAAAGGAAAAAGAAAATAGTGAAAAAAATAATGTTAATAATAAAACAAATTTCAAATTTAATAAAACAAATATCAATATTAGTAGAAAAACATTATAAGATAGTTTTTTCAATAATACTTTTTGTAGCAATAATATTGAATACATATAAACTTTCTGAAATACCAAAGGGAGTAGATTGTGATGAAGCTGGAATGGGGTATGATGCATATTGCATTGCTAATTATGGAGTTGATAGATATCTAAATAAATTTCCGATTTATTTTACAAATTTTGGAGATGGTCAAAGCTTACTCTATGCATACTTAGCAGCATTATCCATTAAAGTACTAGGATTTTCAACTTTTTCAATTAGAATTCCTGCTTTACTTTTAAGTGTACTAGAAGTTGTAATTGCATACTTTCTAGTAAAAGAGTTTAAAGGTAAGAAAATGGGATTATTATTTATGCTGTTGGTTACCATTTCACCTTGGCATATAATGAAGTCAAGATGGGGACTAGATGCATTTCTATTATCTCCGTTACTAACATTTTCAATGTATGCATTATTAAAAGCGGTAAATTCACAAAGCAAAAGGAAATTAAAGTTTTTGATTGCTGGACTATTATTTGGACTAACACTATACACTTATGCAATATCGTATGTAATAGTACCAATATTTTTGTTAATAACAGGAATATATTTAGTACGAAGAAAAAAACTAAAAATGATAGACATTTTAATTTTTATAATACCATTAGCAATACTAGCAATACCTTTAATTTTAATGCTTATGGTACAAAAAGGGTGGATAAATGAAATACACTCTTTTATAACAATTCAAAAATTGCAAAAATATAGAGAAAGTGACATAAAAATATCAAATATATTAGAAAATATTAAATCGATAAGATGTGCTTTTTTAGTAGATAAGTTACCATTTAATTCAATAGAAGGATTTGGAAATTTTTATTATTTTGGTACTCCTTTAATTGTAATAGGATTCTTTATTGCAATATATAAATCAGTATTCAATAGAAAAAGCAAAAATATTGAGCTTGATACAATAATGCTTTTTATGTTTTTGGCAAATTTAGTATGGGGATTTTTAATTGAAGTAAATACAAATAGATTAAATGGACTATTGATCTCAGCAACATATTTTATTCTAATTACATTGCAAGAAATTTATAAATTTAGAAAAGAAATTTTTGGAATAATAGGTATTACGTATTTAATAGCTTTTATAATGTTTAACTATACATATTTTAATGAGTTTAAAAATTGTGATATAAAGTTATTTGCACCAGACTTCATTGAATTAGTAAAATATTTAGATAAATTTGAATCAAAGGACATTTACATAAATACAAAAACTCATGAAGCATGGATTTATGAACTATATGCAGAGCAAGAAAACCCGTATGAGGTACATAGCCAATATAGATATTTTACAGATGGAAAGGTATTTGAATATGGAAAATATCATAACAATAATATACTTACTAAATATGATGATAATGCAATTTATGTATTTTCAGATAGTTCAAGAGAAAAAGAATTGCTTGACATGGGATTCAAAAAAGAAATGTTTAAAAATAAATTTGCAATAATGTATAAATAAAAAGTTATAAAACTATTCAGTTCGTTTGCCACTTTTTTTGAATAAAACCTAGATTTTTGTAAGATAATGTGATAATATAAATAAAAAGTAATTAGGAGGAATTTAACATGTGGGGAGATATAGCAATAGCATTTTTATTAGCATTTATTACAGCATTTGTAATTACTCCATATACAATAAAATTAGCAAAAAAAGTTGGAGCAATAGATATGCCTTCAGACAGGAGAGTTAATAAAAAACCAATTCCAAGAATTGGAGGAATAGCGGTTATTGCAGGATTTTTAGTTTCAGCAATTTATCTAATAATATCAATGACATTAGAAAAAAAATTATTTCTTAATGATGATGAAAAATATTTATTAAAACTAATTGGATTTGGATTGGGAATAGCAGTTCTTGCAACATTCGCTTACTTAGATGATATAAAAAATTTAAAACCTTGGCAAAAATTATTAGCTCAAATTGTGTCTGCAGTAATTATTTATGCATTTGGAATTAGAATTGACATTATAAATGGTTGGGAATTACCTTCAATATTTAGCTTTATTTTAACAGTAGGATGGATTGTTGGAATAACGAATGCAATAAACTTAATTGATGGATTGGACGGGCTTTCTTCAGGAATAACACTAATTTCATGCGTGTCACTTCTTATAATTTTTGCAACAAATAATTCTCCTATAATTTCAATAATACTAATAACGGCATTAGCTGGTTCTATTGTTGGATTTTTGCCTTATAATGCAAATCCAGCCAAAACTTTTATTGGGGATGTGGGAGCACAGTTTTTAGGCTTTAGCTTATCTGTAATTGCAATTTTAGGAGTAGCGAAAACGGTAACATTACTTGTATTAGTAGCTCCTGTACTTGTTTTAGGACTTCCTATATTTGACACAATTTTTGCTATTATAAGAAGAATTGTTAAAGGAAAGTCTTTAAAAGCTGTATTTAAAGCAGACAAAGGGCATCTTCACCATAGACTTATGAAAAAGGGATATACGCAAAAACAAGCTGTGTATATACTGTATGCACTTAGTGCAACATTGGGAATGTTTGCAATTATTTTAATTGAAGATGGAATCTGGAAGGCACTTTCTTTTGGTTTAATAATAGCTGCAATAATTGCTATAGGACATAAGGAAATAAAAAAATACAACAAGGAAATGCTTAGAGATAACAAGCAAAGAGAAATGATGTTAGAAAAGGTCAATGAAGCTTCTAATGAAAAAAAAGATAAATAAAAAAGTACAACTTTTTATAAATATCTATGAACTTAAATAAAATATAAAAATAAAGGAATAGATAAAATGCAAGATGAAAAGATAATTAGTCCTAATATAGAAAATGAAATAGAAGAGAAGCAAGAAAATGTTTTAAGACCACAAAATTTAAATGAATATATAGGACAAAACAAAGTAAAAGAAAATATGAAAGTATACATAGAGGCTGCTAAGAAAAGAAAGGAGCCTCTTGACCATGTTTTATTATATGGGCCACCAGGACTAGGAAAAACTACATTAGCAAATATAATTGCAAATGAAATGCACTCGAAAATTAAAATCACATCAGGACCTGCAATAGAAAAGCCAGGAGATTTAGCAGCTCTTCTAACAAACTTATCAGAGTTTGATGTTTTATTTATTGATGAAATTCATAGAATAAATAAAAACGTAGAGGAGATTTTATATCCTGCACTAGAAGATTATGTTTTAGACATAATAATAGGAAAAGGACCAACAGCTAGATCTATTAGATTAGATTTACCAAAATTTACACTAATTGGAGCAACAACAAGAGCAGGGTCACTTACAACTCCACTTCGTGATAGATTTGGAATAGTAGAAAGATTAGAATTATATGAAGTAGAAGATTTGATGACAATAGTAAAAAGGTCAGCAAACATATTAGACATATCAATAGAAGATAGTGCTGCAAATGAAATAGCAAAAAGATCAAGAGGAACTCCAAGAATTGCTAATAGATTGCTTAAAAGAGTTAGAGATTATGCTTCAGTATTAAGTGACGGAAATATAAATTTGGAAATAGCAAAAATAGCACTAAATAAACTAGACATAGATGAACTTGGATTAGATGCACTAGACAAAAGACTTTTAAGAACTCTAATAGAAAAATATCAGGGACGTCCTGTTGGAATTGAAACTCTGGCAACAACATTGGGAGAGGAAATTTCTACAATAGAAGATGTGTATGAACCATATCTAATACAAATAGGATTTATATCAAGAACTGCAAGAGGTAGAATTGCAATGCCACTGGCATATAAACATTTGGGATATAAGTTCAATGAATAAAATAGAAAGGCAAAATACAAATGAAACAAAATATTTTTAATAAAATAATAACAATAAGTTTCACAACTTTTGTATTTGTAACGCTATTATCAGTAACAATAAATAAATCATTAACAAATTTGGATGAAATATGGAACTACAATACGGCAAGAGTAATGTCAGAAGGATTACTTCCATACAAAGATGTAAGCATGATTACAACACCATTACTTCCAGCTATTACAGCAGTAATTTTGAAAATAACAGCAAATCAACTATTTGTAAGCAGAATATTATCCGCAATAATTGGGAGTGCAATTATACTTATTATATACAAAATATTTGATTTATTATTAAAGAATAAGACACTAAGTATATTATGCTCAGAAATAATAACAGTATTCTTGATAAAATATATATGCATTGACTATAATTTTATATGTCTACTTATATGTCTATCAACATTATTTTTAGAGTTGAAAAAGATAAATAGTATTAATGAAATAAATGAAGAAAAGAATCATGATATGAATAATGCAATAATAGCAAGTCTAAAAAGCTCCAATGTTTATAACATAATGATAGGAATGCTTGGAGGACTTGCTATTTGCACAAAGCAAACTATTGGAATAGTAATGTCAATAATATTAGTATTGTATCCACTGATTTTTGTACATAATAAAACTTTAGCAAAAGATTATTTGAAAATAGTTGTAAAAAGACTTATTGGCATAATAATCCCAGTACTAATCTTATTTAGTTATTTAATAGTAACAAATTCACTAAATGATTTTATAAACTATGCAATTTTAGGAATAAAAACATTTTCAAACAAGGTATCTTATATAAATTTAATAAACAGCAAAACAAAAACAATATCAGCATTTTCAATATTTTTTCCAATAGCTATGTTAGCTTTATTTGCGAATGCCTTAATAAAGTGGATTATAAATTTGAAAAAAAATAAGAGTTTTAAAAACATGAAAAGTATAAACTTGCTTTCGCTTACAATATATTTAGTTCCAATGCTTATTGTAATTTACCCTATATCAGACAATATTCATTTTTTTATAGGAACAGTAATATTAGCAGTAACAATTATGTATTGTATAATTAGAATAATAAATATTATTTTGAAACAAATAGAAAAAGTAGGAAAACAAAAAATATATAATCAAATATTAAAATATTTTGAAATTGTAGTAGTAGTCTTTTTTACTTTACAAGAAGGATATCATTTAATCTTTAAAACATATACTAATTTTATGGAATATAACAACAAAAGTAAAAATACTATGTTAAACCACTACAAAAACGTATACATAGATGAGAATTTAGCAATGAAAATAGAAACAATAGACAAATACATAAAGGAGCAAAATGAAAAAAACAAAAATGTATACATATTAGATGCAGAAGCGGCAATTTACAATATTCCAATTGACAAATACAATAAAAACTATGATATGTTTTTAAAGGGAAATATAGGAAAAGACGATGAAGAGGGAATAATTCAAAATATACGAAATAGTGAAAATTGTATATATCTAGTAAAAAAAGAAAACTATTCTCTAAACTGGCAAACTCCTAAAAAGGTAATAGAGTATGTTAGAACAAATTTAACAAAGTTAGGGGAAATCGGAATATTTGATATATTTGAACAATAAGAGAGGAAAAGAAAATGAAATTATTGATGCATACTTGTTGCGCACCATGCAGTGTATATTGCATAGATGAACTCAGAAAAGAAGGAATAGAGCCAACACTATACTGGTATAATCCTAATATCCATCCATATACAGAATACAAATCAAGAAGAGATTGCTTAAAAGACTATGCAAAGTCTATAAATGTACAAGTTATATTTGAGGAAGAATATGGCTTAGATGCATTTTGCAAAGAAGCGGTAAAAGACTTAAATGCAAGATGCGTAAATTATTGCTATCCTGTTAGAATAAAAAAAACTTTTGAATATGCCAAAGCTAATGGGTATGATACAGTTACAACTACACTTTTATATAGTATATATCAAAAACATGATTTTATAAAAAAATACATGGAAGATTTGAGCAAAGAATATGGAATAACCTTTTTATATAGAGATTTTAGAGTAGGATTTTGGAAAGGTAATCAAAAAGCACATGATCTGGGATTGTATATGCAGAAGTATTGTGGATGTATATTCAGTGAGGAAGATAGATATGCAAAACAGATTGCAAAAGATTGCTAATTGAGGACGGAGAAAATTGAGCGAAAATAAAATATAGGAGAATTAAGATTTCTTCAAAACAATTAAATTCAACAAGACAATAGGCTTCTACTTGGGAGTTTATTTTGATACTAATTATAAGTAGACCTTGTCAAGTTTTGTGATTCTTTGTCAAGTTATTTGAAAAAGAATCAGTTTTTTGTGTAAATTTTTTTAATACATATTTTATAAGTAAATAAATACACTGTCGAAAAATCAGAAAATTTGACGAACGATTTTTCTTGACAATTGTAAAAATAATAGATATATGATAAAATTATTTTATAATTTAGTTAAAAAACTTTGAAAAATACTAAAAATTTTAAAAAACAAGGAGAAGGTTTTATGAAAAAAGCAAAATCAAACATACATACTTGTTAATGAAAATAATATTTTAATATAAAAGTAGTATAATAAAGCAAAATATAAAAGAAAGGAACCAATCAATCAAAGAGATTAACAATTCTACAAGATTGATTATATGAAAAAAATGAAAATAGAATTATTAGGTGGAACTACTAAAGAAGAACTAGAAAATAGAATAAGAAATATTGCAGCAGCAGGAAAATTATCAAGGTTTCCGGGAAATGTTTTTGAGGTATTAGAAAGTTGTAATGATTATGAAAAGAATCTTAAAATGGTAGGCAGAATAATTAAAATGGGACATAAGTCTATAATAGAGCATGATTATTTAGTATTTGCAATATGCGATGTAACTCCAATAATTGAGCAGACTATTATTGAAAGCAGATTAACGTCGTTTACTATAAAATCAAGAAGAGAAGTTGACTTTAGAAATGTTGGATATTACATACCAGACTTTAGAAACGAAAAAAATGAAATTCACAAGGATAATAAAATATTACAAGAAAAATATAAAGAACAAATGAAGTATTTGTTTAATGAGTATGCGGATTTAGTAGATGCAGGAATAAAAACTGAAGATGCACGATTTATATTACCTTATTCATATCATAGCAATATAATAATGGGATTAGATGGTAGAGAATTAGAAAAATTAATAATGTATTTAATTAGCGGAAAAGTAAGTAATATTGCAGAATGTAAAGAACTAGGAAATAAGCTGTTTGAAATATGCAAAGTATCAGTTCCATATTTAGTAGATACAATAAACGAAAGCATGGAAAAGAGCAAAGATGAAAATCAATGCAAAGAAAATATAATGGATTATATAAATAATAATATAACACAAACTCCTAAGATACAAATACTTAATGAACCTAAAATAGTAAGTTATACTCCAAATCCTGATGATGTTATTATAGAATCAGCTGTTATGTACAGTTATCAATGCTCAAAATTGGAAGCGGATAAAATTATAGAAACAGCTGTTAATAATGATAATAATTTCAAAGAAAATCTAATGAAGATGATATTAAAAAAGGATGAAACAAGAGAATTAGAACAAGTAAACTTTTCATTTCAAATACCAATATCATTGGCAATATTAACGCATTTGACTAGACATAGGACACATTCACTATTAGTTCCAGACTTTGCTCCAATGTGGGATTTAACTAATTACATAATACCATCAAGTATGCAAAAAGATAAGAAAAAGATTGATGAAATATTTTCTAAAAATAAGAAAGTTAGAGATGAATTTAAACAACTTGGAGTTAAAGAGGAAGATTTAATATATTTCTACTTAGGTGGAAATATGTGTAATGTGCTTACAACAATGAATGGAAGAACTTTACAATGGATTTCAAGAATGCGTTGTTGCAATAAAGCACAGTGGCAAATAAGACAAATTTTTCAAAGCATAGTAAAGCAGGTTAAAGAAATCGCACCATTATATGGAAAAGGATTAGGACCAACGTGCGAAACTGAAGGAATATGCAATGAAGGCAAAGAAAGCTGTGGAAAAATAAAAAGTATATAGTGTAAAAGAAATAAAACATAGTTATTAGCTAACAAAACTAAATAACTATGTTTTTTTGCTATATATCAAAATGTTAATAAAAAAACGAATTCGATATAAATTACTAAGAATCAGGGAATAATCTTACTAAGAGGAATGCAAATAAATAGTATCTTTAAAAACCATATTACTGAGCATTTTTTTCATCTGAAGTGCAAATATTCTCTATAGTATTACAAAAACTTGAGTTGCTGGTAATATTATCAGAGGCTAAATCTCCCAAAGTTAAAATTCCTATTACTTTATTATTTTCAACAATAGGGATTCTTCTAATCTGTTCAGCAGACATGACTTTTTCTGCCTCATCAATTTCTGAATTGCAATTACAAGAAAAAGCATTGCACGTCATTATATCACTAATAGGAGTTTTACAAATATCTTTATCAGAGGCAACAGCTCTTAAAACAATGTCTCTATCTGTAACTATTCCAACTAAGTGATTATCAGTATCACAAACTGGGGTACATCCAATATGATTTTCAGACATAACCTTAGCACAATCCTTAACTGTAGTTTCAGGGTGCACAAATATCACATTGTTACACATACATTCTTTAATTTTCATTTTAAAACCACCTTTCAAAAAAATTTATATCACTAGTATTTCCAATTTGATAAATAATATGAAAAAATAATTCTAAGGTGAATTTATAATATTAAAAATTAGAGATACGAAAAACATGGAAATTTATTACAATTTAATTATATATTTTTGTAATAAATTAAAAAAGTGGTTGTTATTAGTAAAAAAATATTATATAATAAGTTTCAACAAGCCTAACAATGTAAATTTAAAGAAAGGAAAGCATATTATATGTATGCTTAGGTAAAGAAATATGTCAATTTTAGTAACAGGTGGAGCTGGTTTTATAGGGAGTCATACATCAGTTGAATTATTGAATTCGGGAAAAGATATAATAATAATTGATGACTTTTCAAATAGTAAGCCAAGTGCATTAGAGGCAATAAAGAAAATAACTGGAAAAGATTTTAAATTTTACGAATTAAATTACTTAGACAGAGATAAATTAGAAAAGGTATTTGAAGAGAACAAAATAGATGCAGTGTTAAATTTTGCAGGATATAAATCTGTTGGAGAATCTGTAAAAAAACCTCTTGAATACTATGATAATAATATTTCAGGATGCATTGTATTATTAGAAACAATGAAAAAATTCAACGTAAAAAAGTTCGTTTTTAGTTCATCAGCAACAGTATATGGAGAACCAGAAAGAATACCACTTACAGAAGATTGTAAAACAGGAGGGACAACAAATCCTTATGGAACAACAAAACTATTTATAGAACAAATATTAAAAGATTTATATACATCAGATAACAGCTGGGATATTTGTATTTTACGATATTTTAATCCAGTAGGAGCACATAAATCAGGGTTAATAGGAGAAGAACCTAAAGGAATTCCAAACAATTTAATGCCTTATGTCGTTAGAGTTGCATCCGGAGAACTAAAAGAATTATCTGTATTTGGAAATGATTATGACACACCAGATGGAACAGGAGTCAGAGATTACATACATGTTGTAGACCTAGCAAAGGGACACTTAGCAGCATTAAACAAATTAGACAAAGAAAAAACAGGACTATATGTATATAATTTAGGAACAGGAACAGGATATAGTGTTTTAGACATGGTAAAATCTTTTGAAGAAATAACAGGAAAGAAAGTTCCATATAGAATTGCACCAAGAAGACCAGGTGATATTGCAACATGTTATTCAGACCCAACAAAAGCCAAAAAGGAACTTGAATGGGAAGCTACCAAAGGTATAAAAGAAATGTGTGAAGACTCTTGGAACTATATAGAGAAGAACAAGTAAGCAGTAAAAATGAAAGGAATTTTATGAAAACATTATTATTAGTCGATGGAAATTCAATAATGAATAGGGCATTTTATGGCATAATGGGAAGCAAAATGTTAATGTCGGAGGATGGAAAATACACAAACGCATTATATGGATTTTTAGCCATACTTTTCAAAAATATAGAAGAAGTCAAACCAGATTATATACTAATAGCATTTGACTCAAAAACTGCAGCGAATGTTAGAAAAAAACAATATGAAGGATATAAAAAGAATAGACATGGAATGCCAGAAGAATTAGCAGAACAGATGCCGGAAATAAAAGAGATTCTAAAAGCTATGAATGTGCAATATCTTGAATTAGCAGACTTTGAAGGAGATGACATAATAGGAACAACTGCAAAAAAATTTGCATTATCTGATTCACAAGTATATATTTTATCAGGGGATAGAGACTTATTTCAACTTGTACAAGATAATATAACAATTAGAATTCCAAGAACAAAAATGGGAAAGACGGAAACAGAAATATATGATAAATCCAAAGTTGAGGAAGAATATGGTTTAGAGCCAGACGAATTGATAGAATTAAAGGGTTTAATGGGTGATTCATCAGATGAAATTCCAGGGGCTCCAGGGGTAGGACCAAAAACAGCAACAACATTGTTACAAAAATATAAAACAATAGATGGACTTTATGATGCACTTGAAAATGAAGAAAATATAAAAGAATTTAAGCCTAAACTACGAGAAAATCTAATAAAAAATAAAGATATAGTAAAACTTTCAAGAGAGCTAGGAAAAATAAAATTAAATGCAAATGTTACTGATGAAATAGAAGACTTAAAAGTAAAAGAATGGAATAAAAATGAAGTTTTAAAACTATTTAAATATTATAGATTTAATAGGTATATTGAAAGATTTAAATTAAATATTGATTCTGGAAAAGATGGCAGTTACCAAGAAAATGAGAAAATGGAAAAACCTAAATATATAGAAAAAGAATTTATAAAAGATGTAGAAATAAATAATGAAATAATCTATTATTTGGATACATCTAAAATAAATGATGAATCTAAAATAATAAAAAATAAAATAGAAGGTATTGGAATTTTTGAAAAAGAATATAATCAAATAGATTATATAAAAGAACCTAAAATAGAAGATTTAAAACTAATTTTTGAAGACGAAAAAATTGCAAAAATTGGATACAATCTAAGTCGAGATTATGTACTTCTAAGAGAAAACGGAATTAAAACTAAAAACATTAAATATGATGTAGAAGTAGCAGTATATGATATTGATCCAACCAACATAAAGCATAACTTAGCAGAAATAGCAAGCCAATATATAGACATTGATATTTCTAAATGTCAAACAGCAAAACAATTAAACTTATTTGAAGCTGAAAATAACTCAAAAAAAGATGAAATATACTCTTCTGTATGGGCAATAGAAAAATTATACAAATTTACAATGAGTAAGCTAGAACAAGAAAATACATTAAAGCTATTTAATGAAATAGAAATACCTCTAATTACAGTTTTAGGGGAAATGCAATATGCAGGAATGCATGTTGATAAAGAGGAACTTATAAATTTTGGAATAACATTAAAACAGAGATTACAAGAATTAACAAACCAAATATATGACATAGCGGGAGAAGAATTTAATATAAATTCAACTCAGCAATTAGGAATTTTACTTTTTGACAAGTTAAAATTGCCAGCACCAAAGAAAAATAAAAAAGGATATAGTACAGATGTAGATACCCTAGAAAAATTAAGAAATGAAAATCCAATAATAGAAAAAATTTTAGAATACAGAACATTAACAAAACTAAATTCAACTTATGTCGAGGGACTAATACAATTCATTAATCCAAATGATAGTAGAATACATTCATATTTTCATCAAACAATAACTGCAACAGGAAGAATAAGCTCTACGGATCCAAATTTACAAAACATTCCATCACATGATGAACTAGGAAGAAATATAAAAAAAGCATTTAAACCAAAATCAGGATATATATATATTGATGCAGATTATTCTCAAATAGAATTGAGGGTACTAGCACATATGGCAAAAGATGAAAATATGATGAAAGCTTTTATAAATGATGAGGATATTCATAGAGAAGTAGCTTCAAAAGTTTTTGACATTCCATTTGAAGAGGTAACTAAAGAGCAAAGGTCAAGAGCAAAAGCTGTAAACTTTGGAATTGTGTATGGCATAACAGAATTTGGATTGGCACAGCAAATTGGAACTGGAAGGAAACAAGCAAAAGAGTATATAGACAATTATTTGGAAAAATATAGTGGAATAAAAAAGTTTATGGATGAAACAATAGAAAATGCAAAAAAAGATGGATATGTTGAAACATTGTTTGGAAGAAGAAGATATATTCAGGAATTAAAATCATCTAATTATATGGTAAGAGAATTTGGAAAAAGAGCAGCTATGAATACTCCAATACAAGGAACAGCGGCAGATATAATGAAAATAGCAATGAATAACTTATATAAAGCGATGCTTACAGAAAAGCTAGATGCAAAAATAGTATTGCAAGTCCACGATGAATTGCTAATAGAAGTAAGAGAAGACCAAAAAGAAAAGGTAAAAGAAATATTAAAAAATAGTATGGAAAATGCAGTAAAATTAGACATTCCACTCAAAGTAGAAGTATCAGAAGCCAAAAGCTGGTATGATGCAAAATAGTAAATTTGAAACTGAAAGGATGATTAAACAAAATGAAAAAAGTAATACTACTAATAATAATGATAGTAGCAGTCTTTATAGTTGTTATAAATTCTAAATATATACTAAAAAAAATATACAAAACTGATTATTCTGAATATGTTGAAAAATATTCAAAAGAAAAAAACATTGACTCACTTCTGGTATATTCTATAATAAAAGCAGAAAGTAATTTTAAAGAAAAGGCAACTTCAAATAAGGGGGCTTCAGGGCTAATGCAACTCATGGACGGAACAGCAAGGGAAGTAGCAGAAAATGTAGTTATGGAATATGAATCGGGAAGTACTCTATATAATCCAGAGAAGAATATAAAATTAGGAATATATTATTATGCATCATTAAAAAAGCAATTTGGAAATGATGAAATGGCTCTAGCAGCATATAATGCGGGAAGTGGAAATGTTTCAAAATGGATAAGCGACGGAACATTAAAATCTGATGGAAGCGATATAGAAAACATACCATATAAAGAAACTAATATGTATGTAAGAAAAATATTAAGAGATTATGAAATATATAAGAAATTATATAAATAAAAAATGAACATTTGTAAAAAGTTTATAAAATAATATTGATATATTTTAAAATTTAGTATATCATAATATATGAAATGTATTTATACATGAGAAAAAGAAAGGAGAACATAAAAATGGACAAGGAAAAAGAAAATCAAAATGAAGAAGACACAGACAACATAGTTACATTAAAAGACGAGGACGGAAAAGACGTTAAATTTGAATTTTTAGACTTAATAGAATACAATGGAGATAATTATGTAGTATTACTTCCAGCAGAAGAAACAGATGATGAAGATTCTGAGGAAGTTGTAATACTAAAAGAAGACAAAACAGAAGAAACAGAAGGAGAAGAAGAATCTTATGTAAGTGTTGATGATGAAGAAACACTTAACAAAGTATTTGAAATATTTAAAGACAAATTTAAAGATGAATTTAATTTCGTGGACGAGCAATAAAATATACGAAGATGCTAAATCCGCAGTAATAGAAAATCAGCCAAAGAGAATGCTTTTTACCTAAAGGAAATAGCTTCCTTAGGTTGATTTTTTATAATATTTTGCAAAAAAATGAAAAAAGCGAAAAATATGTTATGAAAAGAGGATAAAATAAATGAAAAGTCTTTCAAATTGGCTGATAGTAATTTTTATGGTAATGTATTGGATTTTTAGAATAATAGTTTCATACACGTATGCAATGGGAATTGAATTTGTTTCTCAGCCATTAAATCAAAATACAGAAATAATTCTTTTATTCAGTACACTTCTATGCATAGTTCTTGTAGTTAAAAGAAAAATGCTAGGAGGAATAATATACATAATTACCTATGGAGGTTACTTTGGTGTTGACTTATATAATATATTATTGCCAGTACTTAAAGGTCAAAATACTATACTAAATGGAATGGAATTAGTTACTTCAATAATTGCTATAATTTTGGCAATCGCTGTAGCAATGGATTTATGTGTAGACAGGATAAAAAAACCAAACTATAAAAATAGCGAATGGTTTTATAACAATAAAAATTTGAATGTAAAAAAAGATGAAAGAGATGACAAAAACAATTATAAGATAATAGATAAATAAAAGGAGGAATATATATGTTAAAAATTAAAGAAGTAACAAAAATCTACAAAACAGATGATTATGAACAAAAGGCATTAGACAAAGTTAGTATCAATTTTAGAAAAAACGAATTTGTTTCAATTCTTGGAGCAAGTGGTAGTGGAAAATCAACATTATTAAATATTATAGGAGGACTTGATCATTACACAACAGGTGATTTGATTATTGACAATATTAGTACAAAAAATTATAGAAGTTCAGATTGGGATGAATACAGAAACAATAAAATTGGATTTATATTTCAAAACTATAATTTAATAAGTCATCAAACCATTCTTTCAAATGTTGAATTAGCATTAACATTATCAGGAATTAGAAAATCTGAAAGAAAGAAGAGAGCCAAAGAAGCACTTAAAAAAGTAGGACTAGAAAAACATTTAAAGAAGAGACCAACTCAATTATCTGGAGGACAAATGCAAAGAGTTGCAATTGCACGTGCTCTTGTAAATAATCCAGATATAGTTTTAGCAGATGAACCAACAGGAGCCTTGGACTCAGAAACAAGTATTCAAATAATGAATATTTTAAAAGAAGTTGCAAAAGACAAGTTAGTTATTATGGTTACACATAACCCAGAGTTAGCAAAAAATTATTCAACAAGAATTATAACATTAAAAGATGGAAAAATAATTTCGGACTCTAATCCATGTAAAGATGAAGAAGAGAGCAATGAAACAAAAGAAAATAAAGAAAACAATAAAAAGTCTTCAATGGGACTATTTACGGCATTATCTCTTAGTATGCATAACCTAGCAACAAAAAAGGGAAGAACAGCATTAACGGCAATAGCTGGAAGTGTTGGAATTGTTGGGATTGCACTAATACTTGCACTGTCAAATGGAATAAACAAGTATATGGATAATCTTCAACGCGACTCAAGTTCATATATGCCTATTTCAATAAAAGAAACATCAAGTAGTATTTTTGGCACATCTCAAAATCAAAGCATAAAAAAAATAGAAAATATAAAAGATGATAATAAAATAATAACAAAAGATGATATTTCGAATAATCAATTTTTAAGTACAATATCAAATTCTAAAAAGAATAATTTACAAAAATTTAGAGAGTATTTAAACAAAAATGAGTCAAGGCTAAAAACTTGTACATCAAACATAGAATATAAATATGACATAGATTTACAAATATATAATACAAACAAAAAAGGTGAAATAATAAAGGTAAATCCTCAAAATGAAGAAGCAGAAGAAGCAACAGATTCAGTCGCAAATATATATTCAACATCATCAACGAGTACGACTTCATTATTAAAAACGAGCTTTCAGGAAATTACAAAAGATGATAAAATATTTAATGAAGGATATGAAGTTATTGCTGGTAAACAACCACAAAGTTATAATGAACTAATTTTAGTGGTTGATGAAGATAATAATATTCCACTTTCAGTAATTTATTCACTTGGAATTGAAGATAAATCAGAATTAAAACAAATATTAGAAAAAGTTCAAAATAAAGAAGATATAAACATTAAAACAAATTCATACAATTATAATGACTTAATAGGTAAGGAATACAAGCTAATATTAAATTCAAACTTTTACGAGAAAAGTGGAGATAGTTGGATAGACAAATCAAATGACGCAGAATTTGTTAATAATTTATATAATGACGGTGTAAATTTAAAAGTTGTTGGAATAGCAAAATCTAAATCAAGTCAAAGTGTAAAAAATGGAATAATGGGATATACTGATAAATTAACAAAATATCTAATAGAGAAAAATAGAGAATCTAGTATTGGAAAAGAACAACTAAATAATAAAGATAAAAACGTATTTACAGGAACAAATTTTGATGGAATAACATCAACTTATGAAAAAAATATTAAGAAACTAGGAATAAGATCTTTAGATACACCATCATCAATAGAGATATATCCAAAAGATTATCAAAATAAAAAACAATTAAAGAAAATAATTGAAGAGTATAATAGTAGTGTTTCTGAAGCTGACAAAATATCTTATGAAGATATGATTGAAACATTAAATTCAGGAATTACGAATACTATAAATATACTATCGTATATACTAATTGCTTTTATAGCAATATCGTTAATAGTTTCAAGCATAATGATTTCAATTATTACATACATATCTGTTTTGGAACGTACAAAAGAAATTGGAATATTAAGAGCTATAGGGGCAAGCAAAAAAGATGTAAGAAGAGTGTTCAAAGCAGAAACTATAATAGAAGGCTTCATATCAGGATCTCTTGGAGTAGTAGTTTCACTATTATTAATTATAGTAATCAATTTTGTTATAAGTATATTTGCTAAAATTGATAACTTCGCATCACTTCCAATTGTTGGAGCTATAACTCTAATTGCAGTAAGCATTTTATTAACATTATTTGCAGGATCAATTCCAGCAGGTATGGCAAGCAAAAAAGATCCAGTTGAATCTTTAAGAGGAGAATAATGTAGAACATTAGTGGCTTATAGAATTCTTAAATCATATAAATAATTATATTAAGGAAGGTGATTAAAAATAATTACCTTCCTTAATAATTTATTTAATAATCATATAATAAGTATAGACTAAATACATTTATAGAAAGTATAAAAAAACAGCCTGTTATTTCAAACAGACTGTATAAAAACTCTTTATAACTATTTGTCAGTTACTTCTTTTACATATTTAATGTAATAATAAAAGATAATGATATTTACTAAAGAAGTTATTAAATCAGTATAATTTCCCGACTTGTTTATTACAGCACCTATTGAGCCGATAAATAAAAGTACTAATATAACAAGTATAATCTTTGCTATAGTCAAGTTTGAAGTACCTTTTATATCTCCCTTTGATTGCTTTAATCCTTTTATTCCTAGAAATAATTTAATTAGAGCAATTATGACAACAACTGCTATAATAAAAATTAGTACAATAGTTGATATGTCTTTAACTCCCTCAACTGATGGCATATTTTCAAGATTTAAATTTCCTGAAAAATAGCTGATAATAAAGGAAACGACATCCCATACTCCTAGAAATATAAAAAGAATGCTAAAAATTTTAAGATTTTTTTTAGATTTGTCCATAACTAAACCCTCCTCTTCTATTTCATATTATACATTATTTATACTAAATTCGTCAAGATACAATATAATAATTTATAAATTTTAGCAGACAGTACATCTGTCTTTATTTATTTGAAAAAGTATGTTATAATAAAAGGTACAAAAACAATCTTAAGTATATAAATGCACATATTGATATAATTTTGAAAATAGGTTTAGCTAAAAATAAGAATTAGTAACAAAGGAGGTATATTATGGCAAAAGACATGTATCAAAAAAGAATTGAGCGAAAACAAAATAAAGCAAATAATACTGAAGTAAGTAATAATAAAACAAACATCAACTGGTTGATTACGATTAATTGACACCCCTAGGTAATTCCTTATAAATAAAGGTTTTGTAAGAAATTGCTTCTTACATTTTTTATTGAAAATAGCCTAAAAAGTACTCATTTTTATAAAAAAATGATAAAAATAATTTGTTTTCGGAGGAGAAGTTATAAGGTGGTTACGCACTTGAACCCCCTCTATAAAAAGTAAAAAAGGAGATGATAAATAATGTCTAAAGATTTAATAATAAGAAGTAGTAATGCGGAATTTTTGATATTTGAAAGACAAACACATGAAAAAGGAATAGAAGTTCGATTTGAGGATGGTGATTTATGGCTTACTCAAAAATCTATAGGAGAACTATTCAATACAACAAGGAATAATATTACTATGCATTTACAAGAGATTTATAAAACCTTTGAATTAGAAGAAGATTCAACTAGTAAGGATTTCTTACTAGTTCAAAAAGAAGGTAGTAGAGAAGTAAAAAGAAACACAAAATATTATAATTTGGATGTTGTAATATCAGTAGGATATAGAGTCAATTCGGATAGAGCTATACAATTTAGAAGATGGGCTACAAATATTATTAAAGAATTTTCTAAAAAAGGATACATAATTGATAAAAAAAGAATGGAAAATGGAACATTTTTTGATGAAGATTATTATGATGAATTATTATCACAGATTAGAGAAATTAGATTATCTGAAAGAAGATTTTATCAAAAAATTACGGATATTTATGCAACAAGCATTGATTATGATAGAAAATCTCCTACTACAATTAAATTTTTTAAAAAAGTTCAAAATAAAATGCATTATGCTGTATCAAAACAAACAGCTGCAGAAATTATTTATGACAGAGCAAATGCTAAAAATGATTACATGGGATTAACATCTTGGAAAAATTCTCCAAATGGTAAAATATTAGAAACGGATGTTGTAATTGCTAAAAACTATTTAAAGAAAGAAGAACTGGAACAATTAGAACTTATTGTGTCTGCTTTCTTAGATTTAGCAGAAGCAAGAGCAAAAAGAAATATTCCTATGACAATGGAAGATTGGTCAACTAGAATAGATAAATATTTATTATCTGATGATAGAGATATACTAAAAGATGCTGGTAAAATATCACATGAAATAGCATGTGATAAAGCACTAACTGAATTTGAAAAATATAGAATTAAACAGGACAAGCTATATAAATCTGATTTTGATTTATTAATGGAAGAAAGTAGTAAAAGCATTTTGGAGGACGAATTAGACTATGAAGCAAAAGATTGATTTGAAAAAAGTTAAAGTAGCAATTTTTGATTTTGATGATACATTGGCTATACATAAAAATAGTAATTATATAAATGATAGAAATGAAAGTGAAGAAAAACTTTCAAATTATTATTTGAAAGCATATTTGAATCCTGAAACATTTTACGAAAATATTGAGCAATGCATTGCTTCAACTGCAATGAAGAATTTAATTGATTGTTTTAGAAATAATAATGTTAAGATGTATTGTGTATCTGGAATGAAATTTTCTTTCCATTTAAAGGCTAAAGAATATTTTGTACATAAGTAGTATGGAAATGACATTGAAGTGATTTCATCAAGAAATCAAGAATTAAAAGTTGAGGCAGCTAAAATTATAAGTATGATTAATAACTGTGATATAAAAAATATATTATTTATAGATGATATAGTGGACAACATAGAAAGATTTAATGATGCAGGAATAAATGCATTATTACCAAGTGATATTGAACAATTTATAATAGGAGGTAATAAAATTGGCAAAAAATATGTATCAAAAAAGAGAAGAAAGAAAAAAGAATAAAGAAAAAAATAAAGAAAATAATAATGAGGAAGAAAATAAAACAAACATCAACTGATTGATTACGATTAATTGACACCTCTACCAAAAGCCTTATAAATAAAGGACTTACACGAATTCGCTTCTTACATCTTTTATAAAAAAAGAGTAAAAATTGCATATTTTTATGAAAAATCATTAAAATTAAGTCAATTTTGCTATAGAATTAGCAAGGTGATTACGCCGTTTAAACCCCCACTAAAAAAAAAGAAAAGGAGATGATTAAGATGAATGAATTGAATGAAAATAATAACCTTCTAATTTACAAAAACAAAGAAGGAAGTATAATAGTAGATGCTATATATAAAGATGAGACATTATGGCTAACTCAAAAAGGAATGTCAAAAGTTTTTGATGTTGGAATTCCTGCCATTTCAAAACAATTAAACAATATTTTTAATGATGAAGAACTTGATAGAAATTTAGTTGTTTCCAAAATGGAAATAACTGCTTCTGATAATAAAAATTATAATACAGATATATATAATTTGGATGCAATTATTGCGGTTGGATATCGTATAAGTTCAAAGAAAGCAACCGAATTTAGAATATGGGCTACAAAAATATTAAAGGAATATATGACAAAAGGTTTTGCCATTAATGATGAAAGATTTATTAAAGGTAATAAATATGATGTTAGTATTGCAAAAAGCTATTTAAATGAAGAAGAATTAAACAAATTAAATGATTTAACAAATATGTTTTTAGTTTTTGCAGAAGATGAAGCAAAGGAAAAACATGTTATGACAATGCAGGACTGGATTAATTCAACTGATGATTTATTAAAATTTAGAAGAAAAAATGTATTAAGAAATTCTGGAAATATCTCACATAAAGATGCAATGAACAAAGCTGAAAGTGAATATGAAAAATATAGAGTAATACAAGACGAAAAGTATGTATCTTCAATGGATGAATTTTATAATAAATACTTAGAAGAAAGCAATGATGGAAAGTGAAATTACATAGATAAGGAGATGAGATAGTAATGTTAGATGATATTTTGAATAGTTGTTATTATGTAGTAAATAATTCAAAACATGTAATAATAGATTATAAAAAGTTAGATTATTTTATAGCAAGTATTGATTGTAAGTCATTAAAGCACTGGCTTAGTAATAATCCATATAATTTATTTGATTTAGATATTGCATCTATTATTAATTTGATGTTGCTGTTTGAATCTATAGATTATTCTTTTTGGGGTAATCCAAAGTGGACTGTAGATACAGAATTTGGAAAAAAGGATGGCTCAGATGCTTTATTATATATAATGATTAAGTATATAAAAGAACATAACAAACTTGATTTTACAAAAAAAACTTTTGAAGAATTTAAATATTTATTAAATGGTAATACTGATATACCATTACTCATGGATAGATATCAAACATTAGTTGAAATAAGCGATATTGTGAATAATAAAATGAATGGAAATTTTTACGAATATATTAAAGATATTGAAGATGATATTAAGCTATTTGACATAATAATAAGCAACTTTTCATCATTTAAAGATGAAAGAGTTTATAATGGGGAAATAATATATTTTTATAAATTAGCACAATTACTTACTTCCGACATATTACATTTAAGAGAGTTAGTAGAAAATATAAAAGTAGATTATTCTCATTTAGTAGGATGTGCAGATTATAAAATTCCACAAACAATGCGTGCATTAGGAATAATAGAATATGATGGAGAACTATCAAAAATAGTTGACAATAAGATAGAAATAGATTATTCTTCAGAATATGAAGTGGAAATACGTGCAAGTATGATTGTTGTTATAGATTATATAAAGAACAATTTAAAAAATACAAATGCGATAGATATAAATGATTATTTTTTTACTGCATCGAAAAAAGTAAAAGAAATATCAAAACCTTATCACTTATGTAGAAATAAAAATTATTAATAAAGGAGGTAATTAAAATGTCAAAAGATATGTATCAAAAACAAAAAGAACGTAACGAAAAACGAGAAAATGGTGCTAATAATAATGATGAGGGGCTTAAAAAAGCCGTAATCAACTGGGAAATGGGGATTTTAGAAAAACAACACACAATCATTATAAAATAAGGGTTTTATCAGAATAAGATATTACACATTTTATAGTTTTAGAGTAAAGAAGGGAGTGTATATGTTAGAAAAAGATTTTAAGAATATAATATTTGAGATAAAAAGCCAGATAAATAATACTCAAATAGAGATATTTCAAAATGCAAATAAAAGTTTACTAAAATTATATTATAATCTTGGAAAAATTATTGAAGAAAATTCATCATGGGGAAATAAGTTTATAGATGAACTAGCTATTGAACTTAAAATTACTTTTCCAAATATTAAAGGATTTTCTGTTAGAAATTTAAAGAATATGAAAAAATATTATATTGAATGTCAAAAGAGTCAAATTGTGCAGACGACTTCTGCACAAATTCCATGGTCTCATAATATGTTGATTTTTGATAAAATAAAAGAAGAAGAAAAACGAGTATGGTACATGAATCAAACTATCAAAAATGGATGGAGTTATGATGTACTTGCTTTCCAAATTAAAAGTGATTTATATCAAAGACAAGTTTTAGGAGATAAACCTAATAATTTTGGGAAAACTTTAATAAATCCTCAAAGTGATTTAGCTAAAAATATTATGAAAGATCCATATATTTTAAATTTGACAACTCTAAAAGAAAATTATATTGAAACTGAATTAGAATCGGCTATGGTAGATAAAATTAAAACAGTTTTATTGGAACTTGGAAACGGTTTTAGTTTTATAGGAAATCAATACAGACTTACAGTTGGTAATGAAGATTATTTTATAGATATGTTATTTTATCATACAAAACTTCATTGTTATGTGGTTATAGAACTTAAAAATACAAAGTTTAAACCAGAATATGCTGGAAAAGTAAATTTTTATTTGTCAGCTGTTGATGATTTAGTTAAAGATGAACGAGATAATCCAAGTATAGGTATTATTCTTTGTAGAGAAAAAGATAAGTTTTCTGTTGAGTATTCTTTAAAAGATATTAATAAACCAATTGGCGTAAGTTCTTATGAAATTTCAAAGTATTTACCTAAGGATGTATTAGAATCTTTACCAACAGAGGAAGATATAAATCTTCATATAGATGTAATTGAAGAAGAAAATGACTAATGAAAATAGAAGAACTATCAACTTTTATAGATTTGATTACAAAAAAGTATAAAATAATTTAGAATGGAGAATGATATGAAACTGAACAAAGTTGTAGACGGAATTAATTATTGTACAACCATAATCAAGACATATGAAAAGGAAAATAATCAATCAGTTGCAACAGGATTTTTTTATAGAATAATAGAAAGTGATACTAAATTTTTAATAACAAATAAACATGTTGTTAGTGAGAAAGATTCAAATCCAGAATATATAGAAATTAGATTGCATAAAGAAAAAGAAGAATTAGAAAATTTCAATCTAATTAGAATAAATTTGAAAGAAAATGGAAAAAATTTATGGCTTGAATATCCAGATATTAATGTCTATTGTGATGTTGTTGCAATTCCTCTATCAAAGGATACTATGCCTATTGGGGAATACAACAAATTTGTAAATTCAAAAGTTAATTTTTTTACTAGAGATAATATTAATAAAATTATGCCTGCTCAATTTGGTAAATTAGCAGTAATAGGATATCCAAAAAATTTTTATGATAAGATTCATAATCTGCCTATTTATAGGCAAGCAACACTTGCATCACAATATACAATCAATTTTATGAATGAACCATTTTTTTTAATAGATGGAAAGATGCATAATGGAATGAGCGGATTACCAGTGATTTCATCAGGCACAGCAACATACGATACTCTTGGATTTGGAGGTAATAATTTGTTTGGCATTTTTTCTGATGAGTGGGAAACGGGTGGAGAATCATTGGGCCTTAATACGGTCTGGTATGCACAGATTTTACTATATATTACTAACGATAAAATAGAATAGATATTTTTATATAAAATTTATCATAATAGAAAGTGAATAATAATGAATAGACATAAAGTGGCAATTTATCTGCGTTTATCAAAAGATGATAATAATTATAATAAAGAATCTAATAGCATTACTAATCAAAAAAGGATTATAGATGAATTTATAAGTAAAAATGGTGATTTAGAACTAGGTGATTATTATATAGATGATGGTTATTCTGGAACTAACTTTAATAGACCAGATTTTAAAAGAATGTTAAAAGATTTAGTAAATAGTAAAATAAATACAATTATTGTTAAAGATTTATCAAGATTCGGTAGAAGTCATATCGAGGTAGATAATTATTTGAAAAATATATTTCCAATATATGAAACAAGATTTATATCTATAAATGATGATATAGATAATTATAAAAATCCTGAATCACTAGATAACATTAGTGTTCCGCTAAAAAGTTTAATGAACGATTATTATGCTAAAGACATTTCTAATAAAGTAAAATCCACTTTGAAAGTTAAACGAGAAAGTGGTGAGTTTGTTGGAGTATCTGCTCCGTATGGATATATAAAAGATCCATATGATAAACATAAATTTACAATTGATAATGAAGCCTCTTACGTTGTAAAGAAAATATTTAATATGACTTTACTTGGAAAATCAAGAAAGGAAATAGCTGAATATTTAAATAAGAAAGAAATATTAACACCAGGACAATATAAAATTAAGAATAATATTGCAAATTATAATTTGGCTCATACTATGAATTGTTGGAATGCTGACATTGTTAATAAAGTTTTAAGAAATGAATCTTATACAGGTATTTTAATTCAAGGAAAGAATAGAAGAGTAAGTTATAGAGTTCATAAATTATTAGTAGTTGATTCAGATAAATGGATTGTAACTCAAAATCATCACAAAGCAGTTATAAATAAAAATGATTTTGATAAAGTTCAAGAAATACTAAATAATCATTTAAATAGAGTTAATAAAAAAGGTAAATATGATATTTTCTCTGGTTATATAAAATGTGCTGATTGTAGTAAACCAATGACAATAAAAAAGGGCAAAAATAAAGAATATTATTATTGCTCCTCATATACTAAAAATAAGGCTTGTTCAAAACATTCTATTTCAAAAAATATAATAGAAGATTTTGTTCTTCATAATTTAAAAAAAGATAAAAGCATTGAAAATTTAAATAGAGGAAATGTATATAAATATGTAAAATGTATTTATATAGGAGAGGAAAATAAAATAACGATTGAATATAAGGATTAAGAAAGTATCAAATTATATGTTATAATTGTAAGTGGATTTTTCTTAATATAAGTAAAATAAATACTTTAAAAGGAGGTAATATTTATGGCGGAAAATAAAAATAATGAGGTGTTTCCTAAGACGAACATCAACTGCTTGATTACAATTAATTGAAACCCCCAGCGGAATCCTTATAAATAAAGGGTTTGCACAAAAATGCTTCTTACATCTTTTATTAAAAAAAGCATTAAAATAGCATAATTTTATAAAAAAACGCAAAAATTGAGTCATTTTTGGGGTAGAATTAGTAAGGTGATTACACGCTTGAAACCCCCTCTGAAAAATAGAAAAGGAGATGGAAAATATGAACGAATTAAATACTAATAAATTTTTAATATATAAAAATGATTCTGATGAGATAATTGTTGATGCAATATTTAAAGATGAAACTTTGTGGGTAACACAAAAGACGATGTCTGAAATTTTTGATATAGACAGGACAGTTGTTACTAAACATTTAAAAAACATTTTTGAACAGGAAGAATTAGTTAAAGAACGAGTATGTGCAAAAATTGCACATGCTGCAGCTGATGGTAAAAAATATAATACTGATTTTTATAATTTAGATGCAATAATATCAGTTGGATATAGAGTGAATTCAAAAAAGGCAACTGAGTTTAGAATATGGGCTACAAAAATATTAAAAGAATATATGACAAAAGGTTTTGCTCTTAATGATGAAAGGTTTATTAAAGGCAATAAATATGATGCTAAATACTTTGACGAATTATTAGAACGTATTAAAGTAATCAGAGTAAGCGAAAGAATGTCTTATCAAAAAATCACTGATTTATTCATTGCAACATCTACTGATTATAATCCTAAATCAGAAGAAGCTTATACTTTCTTTAAAATTGTTCAAAATAAACTCCACTTTGCAATATCTGGACATACTGCTGCAGAGCTTATATATAACAGAGTCAATTCAAATAAGGAAAATATGGGACTTACAATTGGAAAAACAGCCCAGATGGCTTAATATATAAATATGATGTTAGTATTGCTAAAAACTATTTAAATGAAGAAGAATTAAATAGACTAAAAGATTTAACAAATATGTTTTTAATTTTTGCGGAAGATGAAGCAAAAGAAAGACATGTTATGACAATGCAGGACTGGATTAATTCTACTGATGATTTGCTAAAATTTAGAAGAAAAAATATTTTGAAAAATTCTGGTAATATTTCACATAAAGATGCAGTAGATAAAGCAGAAAATGAATATGAAAAATATAGAGTTATTCAAGATCAAAAATATATTTCTTCAATGGATGAAATGTATAGTAAGTATTTAGATGAAAATTAAAAAGGAGAATAAGTTAATGAACAAAAAAGATTTGATTGAATTAATAAAAACTTTAAAAATAGATATTGAAGATTTTACAGTATTATCTTCAGGTGCATTAGTGCTAAGAGAAATACATGACATGGCAAATGATCTAGATATTGCTGTTTCAAAAAAAGGATTAGAGCAACTGAAACTGCAATTTTATTTGACACAAAAAGAAAATGGCTGGTATATAGTAAATGATAAAATTGAATGTGTATTGGATAACATGCTTGATAAACGAGAAAAATTAGACGGTTATTATTTGCAAGATATTAATGATTATTTAAAATATTTAGAAGAAAGTAATAGAGAAAAAGATAAAATTAGAATTCCTAAAGTAAAAAAATATATTAAGAACAAACTAAAATAAGGAGGTGAAAATTATGAATATGTATCAAAAAAGAAAAGAACGTAATGAACGAAAAGATAATAATACAGAAGTAAGTAATAGTAAAACAAACATAAACTGATTGATTACGATTAATTTAAACCCTAGCAAAATCCTTATAAATAAAGGGTTTACAAGAATTTGCTTTTTACATCTTTTACTGAAAAATATATAAAAAAAGCATATTTTTATAAAAAATCGTTAAAATTAAGTCTTTTTTAGGATAGAATTAATAAGGTGATTACGCGCTTTAACCCCCCCTTAAAAAATACATATCTGGAACATGTAATATATATATTCAAGTAAAACAGATCACATAAGTAAAAAAACACTAACATATTCTAAATATGATTTGGTTAAAAAGAAATTTGAAAATAATAGAAAAGAGGAAACTGATTATGAACGAAATATTAAATAAAACACAGAAACTAAATAAAAAGCAATTGCTTACAATTGTTATGCTGATTTTTGGCTCTTGGTGGGCTATATTATATGGAAGTTCTTTTATATGGAGAAATTTCAAATCTGATAGAACCATATATATGACAGGATTTTATTTAACAGCAGTAGCTTTAACATATATTATATATCTATTAGTAATACCTTTAATATTAAAAATAAAAAGTATAAAAGACATTTGTAACTTCGCTGGTTTTAATCTTAGAACTAGAAGTATAATTTTATCAATATTATTTTTATTAACAACAGTATTTATGCTTATAATTCCAGGTACTTTAATAGAAAACAATGCGTGGCTTTGGAATATACAACCTCCTTTAGTAGAAGAATTATTGTTTAGAGGAATTATACCAGCACTTTTATGTGTAAAATTTAAGAAAGTACCGTCATTTATTATATCGGTGGTTTTATTTGCTTTAATACATATTATGGGAGTTGGAGGGATACAACAGCTTTTAGTTTCTACCGTGTTCGGTATAATATTTATGTTAATTGTTTTTCAAACAAAAAGTATAATTCCAACAATAATTTTTCATTATATTGTAAACTCGGGAAATGCAATTTCTTTAGTATTATCAATTTTGATATTTATTTGTTTTGAATTTATACTACTATCTAAATATATATATGATAGAATAAAACAAAAAAATAATAAGAAAAATACAACAACTAGATCGCTAGAAAAAAACATATAAATTATAACTATCTTAAAAATTTCATTATTTGTTGAAAATTTATTATTGATAGATGACATTATTTTCAAAAAGGAGGAATATTAAATGGATAAAAAAGAATTAATGGATATTGAAGGTGTTTATAAAGATATAAAAGAACATATTATTTTAGCACGTGGTAAAATGCTTAAACATATTGATACAACAATGGTAGAAGTATATTGGTACGTAGGGAAAATAACGTTTGAACTATCAAATAGTAGTACAAAAGCAGAATATGGAAAACAAGTAATTGAAGTTTTATCAAAACCATTACTAAATGAATTTGGTAATGGTTTTTCTCCAGTAAGTATAAGAAGAATGCGTAAATTTTATGAGTTTTATCCAATATGGTCGACAGTGTCGACTGAATTATCTTGGGGACATTTTCAAGAATTAATAAAAGTTGCTAGAGAAGAAGAAAGAAAATTTTATGAAAATGAATCTATTAAAGATAATTGGGGGATTAGAGAATTAAGAAGGCAAATTGGAACAAAATTATATGATAGATATCTAATATCTCCTGATAAAAAAGAAATAATTGAATTATCAAAACAAGGTTTAATAGAAAAACATCCAGAAGAGTTACTTAAAAACCCATATATCTTTGAATTTGCAGGATAAAAAGAAAATAAAAACTATTTAGAAACTGATTTAGAAAAAGCACTTATTTCTCATTTGACAGAATTTCTTTTAGAACTTGGACGTGGTTTTTCATTTGTTGCAAATCAACAAAGATTAAAAATAGGATCAGAATATTATTATCCTGATTTAGTATTTTATAATAGACTAGCAAAGTGCTTTGTTATAATTGATTTAAAACTTGGAAAATTATCACATCAAGATATTGGTCAAATGCAAATGTATGTAAATTATTATAAGAAAACACAAATGATTGATGGAGAAAACGAGCCTATAGGAATTTTATTATGTGCAGATAAAGATAATTTTATAAGTAGTAAAATCAACTCATACAATTTAGAGTGGATAAACAAGTTTAAAAAAATCGGAGGAATAGAACAATTAGATAGGAATATTGTAGATAGTTTTATTGAAAATATATATGTTGGTAATGATAAAGATGTGGAAATAGTATTTAGGTTTAAAGATCAATATAAAGTTGCTCTGGAGTATCTTAAAAATCAAAAAAATGTGTTATAATGAATTGGGAAAAGATTTTAGATAACTTGAAAAACTTAATAATTATATAGAAAGAAGTGATTTAATATGGCGAAAAATATGTATCAAAAAAGAGCAGAAAGAAAAGCAAAAGCACTAGATGAAAATTCCAATAAGGGGGGGTTACAAAAAAATGTAATCAACTG
>CAZDPV010000016.1:0-34763 GCA_964507565.1 uncultured Clostridium sp. | reverse complement strand
CACTAGATGAAAATTCCAATAAGGGGGGGTTACAAAAAAATGTAATCAACTGGTAAGTGGGGACATAAGAAAAACCACACGAAATCCTTTAAAAACAAAGGAAAAAGCAGTGCTTTCTTTTTACACATTATGATACTTTTTATATGATTTTTAGTAAAAATTATAGGTAGTGGGGATATAAGAAAAACTTTAATATATATGTTGAACTGAACAAAATAGTCAGTTCTTTTTTATTTATATATTTGTTTTATAAAATAAAATACAATAGAATAAAAATACAAGGAGTGATTATAATGATATTTAAAAAGAAAGAAAAAATAAAAGTAGTTGTTAATGAAAATGAATTTAGTATAATAATTAAATCTTTGAATGAGTTAAGAAATTTTTTAATAACTAATTCTATACCAACAGAGTCTGTTGATGAGATATTGTTAAAAATTAATGAATAGACTGGTAGTAATAATTAATTTTTTGAATATGTATATTGAGCTGATTATAAATGTCAGTTCTTTTTTTATGCCTAATTGAGCATAAACTACATAGCCATATTATTATTTTAGTATGGCTAAAAAATATAGAAAGGAGGGATAAGAAATGTCAAAATGCAAAGTAATTGCTATTGCTAATCAAAAAGGTGGAGTTGGTAAAACTACAACAACATTTAATTTAGGAGTAGCATTAGCAAATCAAGGTAAAAAAGTTTTACTGGTTGATTCAGATTCACAAGCAGATTTAACTGCATATATGGGATGGTATGATCAAGATAATTTGAAAACAACAATGGCAGATTTAGTTCAAAGAGCAATAACAGATGTTCCGATAAACACAGAACAAGCAATACTGCATCATAATGAAAATGTTGATTTAATTCCTTCATCATTAGCACTTGCAAATATAGAAAATAGTTTAATTAATGCAATGAGTAGAGAATATGTAACTAAGGATATTTTAAGTAGTGTAAAAGACAGATATGATTATGTATTAATTGATTGTATGCCAAGTTTAGGAATGATAACACTTAATGCATTAGCAAGTGCAGATAAAGTTATAATTCCAGTTCAACCACAATATTTAGCAGCAAAAGGAATGGGATATTTGCTAACAACAATTAAAAAGGTTAGAAGACAAATTAATCCTATTTTGAATGTTGAAGGTGTTCTAATTACTTTAAAAGATGGAAGAACAAATGTTGAAAGAGATACTCAAGCAGAGTTAAGAGAAGCGTATGGTGGGATAGTTAAGATATTTGATATTGAAATACCAAAGGCAACAAAGACTGCTGAATCTACCTCAAAAGGTAAAAGTGTATTTGCTTATGATAAGAATGGCAAAGTAGCAGAGGCTTATTCTCTTGTAGCAAAGGAGGTGGTAGAGAATGGCAAAGAACGAAAACAAAATGAATCTTCCAAAGATTACAGTAGATGATTTGTTTTCAACACAAGAAGAAAGAGATTCTGTTAATCAAGAAAAAGTAATAAACATATCAATAAAAGATATATCAGACTTTCCAGAACATCCATTTAAAGTATTAAATAATACAGAGATGGAAGAACTATCTAATAGTATAAATGATGTAGGGGTATTAGTACCTGCTATTGTAAGAAAAAAAGATGATGGTAAATATGAAATGATTTCTGGGCATAGAAGAAAGTTTGCAAGTCAATTAGCTGGAAAAGAAACTATTCCTTGTATTGTTAAAGATTTAACAGATGATGAAGCAACATTGATTATGGTAGATAGCAATCTTCAAAGAGAAGAAATACTTCCTAGTGAAAAAGCATTTGCTTATAAATTAAAATTAGAGGCTTTATCACATCAAGGTAAGAGAACAGATTTAACTTCGTCCCAAGTTGGGACAAAGTTGAGAACAGATTCTCAAATAGGAGAAAAATATGGAGATAGCAGAAATCAGGTTCAAAGATATATTCGTTTAACTGAATTGATACCAGAACTTTTAGAAAAAGTAGATGAAAAAATTATTGCTTTTAATCCAGCAGTTGAATTATCTTACCTGAAAGATGAAGAACAATATGTTTTACTTGATTGTATTGATTATAGTGATTGCACTCCATCTCTAGCACAGGCAATTCATTTAAAAAAGATGAGTCAAGAGGGAGTTCTTACAACCGAAAAAATTGAAGAAATGTTGGAACAGGAAAAGCCTAATCAAATACCAAAGTTTAAAATTAACAGAGATAAGTTAGAAAAGGTAATACCGAAAAATTTAGTATCAGATGAACAAATCGAAAACTTTATAATTCAATGTGTTGAAGAACATAACAAAAGACAAAAGCAGAGAAATAATGACGCAAGATAGAGTGTAATGATGTTTTCCGATAATCCCTTCCTACAACCTACCCTTAGTATATATTACTAACTATAATTACTAACTGAAAAAAAATATGCTGATTTGTAGAAATGACATTGAAAAAAGTTAAGATTATAATTCAAGTAAATGGAGGGATGAGAAATGAAAAAGATAATTGTGTCAGTATTATTCATTCTAATGACATCTGTTGGAATTGGAATAACGAAAGTTAGTGATAGTGAGTTAAAACAAAATAATTCACTTAAAGAAAAAGAAGTTGTAGTAGAACAAGAAGAAAGTAAGATTAGTTCTGAAGAAATGAATGAATTAAAAGAAGAATCTAATCCAGAAATCAAAGATGAAGAAAAGAGTGCTACAACAAAACAAAGTGAGAGTAAATCGACATCTACTCAAACAAAAAAAGATACAAATAATAGTTCTAACCAAACTAAACAAGAGATAACACAATCAACACAGCAAGTTGATGAAAAATCAGTCCAAAAAGAGGAACCTAAACAAGAAGAAAAAGTTGAAGAGCAAAAGCCAAGTTATATTGGAGTACCTAATCCAAATGATTTAGACTATCCTGTTCATCACGGAGTAATTCAATATAAAACTTATGAAGAATGTTACAATGCAGGAATAGAATTATCATTCGCAGATAGTAGTGTTAAAAGTTTTTGGAGTTATCCAGTAAGAGATTCACAATCTACAATATTAGGTTATTATTTGTACGTCGAAAGATATTAAATAAATTATAATTTTTGCTAGTCTTAAATGGCTAGTTTTTTTATTAAGAAAATTAGGAGGAAACAATGAAAAGTAAAATAAAAAAGATAGCAATCGCTATATCAGTATTTGCTATATCATTAATAAGTTCAACGCAAGTATTTGCATTGTCAAACAATTTAACAATGAATAAAACTACAACTTATTATAATAGATATGGCAGTGATGGAAATAACTCTTCTTGGTATTGGACAAAGTACAACTTTGAAAATAGAACAGCCTATTGTATTGAACCAGGAATAAAAGAAGGTACAATTTACAATCAAGGAGATTGGAATAACACAGGATTAAGTAATAGTATAAGAACAAGAGTATATCTACTTGCCTATTACGGATATGATTATCCAGGACATCAAACTGATTCTTACAGAATGGCAACACAAGCTATGATATGGGAAGCAGTATTAGGAAATACAAGTGTCTCTTTTTCAACTGGTAGATGGAATGCTGGAGATCAAATAGATGTATCTGCTGAAAGAAATCAAATAGAATCTTTAATAGCAAATCATTATACAAGACCAAGTTTTAATGGTCAGACAATTAATCTAAATGTTGGAGAAACAACAACATTAACTGATACAAATAATGTATTAGAAAAATTTGATATAAGTGTAAGTGGAGCAGAATATTCTGTTAATGGCAATACACTTACTATAAAACCAACACAAGTTGGAGATATTCAAATTAGAATGATAAAGAAAACTTATACAAGTGAAGCACCAGTTATATTCTATGGAGATGGAATTCAAAATATGGTAGTTGGTGGAGCAATAGACCCAGTAGTTTCTTCAATTAGTATTCATTCAGTAGGTGGAAAATTAAATATATCTAAAAAAGATTTAGATAATAGAAATAATACACCTCAAGGGGACGCAAAATTAGCAGGTACAGTATATGGACTTTATGATGAAACTGGAAAGTTAATTGAAAAATTAACAATAACAGAAGCCGAAAGTATTCAAAGTAATACACTTCCATCATTAGGAAGATTTTATATTCAAGAAATAACACCAGGAGAAGGTTATCAATTAGATGATACTAAATATTATTTTAATAGCACATTAGATAATATTAATGCTTCATTAGAGTTATTTGATAAAGTAATTAATAGAAATTATGATATTACAAAAGTTTATGCAGATGCAGAAACAAAAATAATGACACCAGAACCAAATGTTAAATTTGGATTTTTTAATTCTAAAGGAGTACTTTATAAGAAAGCAACAACAGATTCAAACGGAAGATTAGTTATTAATTTAGTATATGGAAAATATACAGTAAAGCAATTAACATCTACTCCAAATTATGAAAAAGTTGATGACTTTGAAATAGAAGTAAAAGAAATGGGAGATGTTGTTTATAAAGTTATATCTAATGCAGAAATAACATCAAAATTAAAAGTAGTAAAAATTGATAAAGAAACTGGTAATGTTATTACAAGAGCAGGTATTAAATTTAAAATTAAAAATCTTAAAACTGGAGAATATGTATGCCAAAACATAACATATCCAACAACACAAAAAGTATGCATATTTGAAACTGATGAAAACGGAGTATTTATTACACCTTACGCATTAGATAGTGGAACATACCAATTAGAAGAAGTTGATCAAGTAATAGATGGATACCTTTGGAATAAAGAATCATTACCTTTTGAAATAGGAGAAAATAGTCAAGTTGTTAAAGATGAAAACTATGGAATTATCTTTGAAGTTCAATTTGAAAATCAAAGAGTAAAAGGTAAAGTCGAAATAAATAAAATTGGGGAAGAACTTGTTATAGGAGATGGAACATACTCTTATAATAAAATATCATTAGAAAATGTTAAGTATGGTATTTATGCTAACGAAGATATTAAAGTAAATGGAAAAATAAAATATCATAAAGATGATTTAATCGAAACAATAGTTACTGATGAAAATGGATATGTAAGTCTTAATGATTTAGAGTTAGGAAAATACTATGCTTTAGAATTAGAAAGTAGTTCTGATAATGTATTAGATAATACTAAATACTTATTTGAATTAAAATATAAAGACCAATATACAGCAGAAGTAATTCAAAGTTTAAATCTTGAAAATCATTATCCAAAAGGGACTATTGAATTTACTAAAACAGATTTAGCAACAGGAGAAGTTATTCCAAATACAAAAATTAAAATTTATACTGATAAAGATGAATTAGTATTTACTGGAGTAACAGATGAAAATGGGAAAGTAACTATTACAGATTTATTTCCAGGCACTTTCTATATTAAAGAAACAGAGGCTGCAACAGGTTATCAAATAAGCAATGAAAAAGTATATTTTGAAATCACTGAAGATGGAGAAATTGTTAAAGCAAATATGACTAATGAATTAATAGTTGAAGTGCCTAATACTTTAACATCTGAATCAAAAGTATTACCAATATCAGGTATTAGTTTAATAATTATAGGATTAGGAGTTGGAATATATGCAATTAATAAAAATAAAAAGAAATAAGGAACATAAAAAATTAGATAAGAAAAGCCGATTACTATTAGTAGTCGGTTTTCTACTATTTATTATTGGTGTAGGAATATATGCAGGTAATATTTATTATAATCATTATTTGGATATGCAAGATGATAAACAAGTTGAAGATTTTTTAGATAATGAAAATAATGATGACCAAGAAGCAATAGTTAATGATGATGGAGAAGTTCAAGAAGTAGATAATACACCAACTGCAACTTATGATTATATTGGAGTTTTAGAAATACCTAGTATTGGTGTAAAAAGAGGATTCTTAAATATAAACGATAAAAACAATGTAGTAAATAAGAATATTCAAGTAATTGAAAAGTCAGATATGCCAGATATTAAAAATGGTAATTTAATTATTGCAGCACATTCTGGGAGTGGTAGAGTTTCTTATTTTAAAAATCTTTATAAATTAGCAACTTCTGATACTGCTTATATCCATTATAACGGAGTTAAATATACTTATAGTGTTGTTAATAGATATGAAGTAGAAAAGGCTGGAGAAGTCGTTATAAAGCGAAATAATGATAAAACCACTTTAACATTGATAAGTTGTAGTCAAACTGATAAAACAAAACAAATTGTTTATATATTAGAACTTGTAGGACAAGAATTATGTTAAAGAAATTTAGAAAAAGATGGATAAGATTTTGGGGTAGTTGGTTTAGAGTAATTAAAGATGATAAAGAACTAGCAGAAATACTTATTTATCATAAAAGAATTTATATATTAAAGAATAATGAAATGGAGGATATTAAGTGAAATATAATATGAATCAAATTAGTAAAACACTAGATAAGTTATTTAGTGCAGGATTTAATACAGAGAAAAAAATAACTTCAATGCAAATGGAAGACTTATTAAAAATACAAGATATAACTTCTGCTGAAATGAATATAATAATTGAATTTAAAGGAGCAATTAAATGTAAAAAGATAATTGCTTTTTTAAATGGATGTGACGAGAAAGGAAACAAAATAAATGAATAAATATGAATTTAATGTAAAACTATTTGGAAGTGTTACTTTTGAAGTGCAAGCAGATAGTAGAGAAGAAGCAGAAAGAATTGTTAAAGACACAATGGATAGCATAAATGTAAAAAATTTAAAATTGAAAGAAACTTCAAAAAACAACATTTCAATTAATTCTAGTAATGTGTTTTATGAAAGTCACGAAAGAAATAAAAAAGGACAAGAAAGATAGGAGATGATAATATGCCATACCCAACAAGAACACCTTCTGTTAAATTAAATGTAGATATTGAAGTATTTAATAATTTAATAGAAAGATTAACAATAAATGAATTAACAAAAGAATACAATGAGGATTTTGCTTTAAGTGCAACAAAACTGAAAGAAAAGTTATTGACTTATAGTGTTCCAAGAACTGACGACAATGGAGAAACTACAATTGATATTAGATTTTATCCAAATGAGGCTTCTAATATAATTACTCAATTAGTTGTAAGTGATACACCTGAAAAAGTAGAAACTGATTATTATGCAGTTTTATTAAAAGTTCGAGAAGAAAGAATGAAACAAAGAAATCAAAATTAATTTTACTTAAATACTAGGAGGTGAAAAGATGGCGAGTAAAATGAACTTAATAACCGACCTTTATCAAGATACTATTTCAAATATAACTAATAATATAGATAATTGGACTTCTTTTTTAAGTAGTGCTTCAATGAACTATAAATATTCCTTTTCTGATCAAGTTTTAATATATGCTCAAAAGCCAAGTGCAAGAGCCTGTGCTGATATAGACACTTGGAATAAAACACTTCATAGATGGGTTAATAAAGGAGCAAAAGGAATAGCTCTTATTAGTGATGAGAATGGTTATCCTAGATTAAAATATGTATTTGATGTATCAGATACTAATAATAGATATGGTAGAACTATTGCTTTATGGAGTATTAACAAGAATTATGAAAATGATATTATTGAATCATTAGAAAATAAGTTTGGAGATTTAGGTAATAAGGATAATTTAGCACAAGCGATTAAGTCTGCTTCAGATAATATGGTACAAGATAATTTTTCAGATTATTTAGAAGATTTACTAAATTATAAAGATAATAGTTTATTAGAAGAACTTGATGAAAAAAGTATTGAAGTTATATTTAAAAGATTATTATCAAATAGTGTTTCATATATGATAATGAATAGATGTGGAATTAATCCTGCTGGATATTTTAAACAAAATGATTTTAAAGATATTCCTAATTTTGATAATATGGAAACAGTTATAAGATTAGGAACAGCGACAAGTGATATTTCAGAAATGGGATTAAGAGAAATATATGTAACATTAAAAAATCTACGAATTCAAGAAATAAATAAAATTCGCACATTTGATAATTATAATGTAAAAGAATATGATATTAGCAAGAGCAGAGATACTGCTGGAAGGAGTGAAAGTTATGAAGATAGAATATCAAATGACAGGGGATTACAAACTTCCCAATCTAGCATTAGAGGAGAAGACACAAACTCAACTAGGAAAATACGCAATGATGAGATTGAAATATCTCAAAGAGAACAAGAAAGCTCTATACCAAACATTTTTAATGAAGGACAAATTGATGGAGCATCTAGCAGAAATAGAATTATCAGCAGAGATGAGAGTGAACTATCTAGTGGAAGAAATGTCACAGAAAGAGAACGTAACAGAGGAAATGAAAGCGAAAGACCAAATGAAGTGGGTAGGATTGATGAACAACTTCAAGATATCAGCAGAGGAGATAGTAGCGAGGGAACTAATCTACGCTTAAACTTTTATACTAAAGATACTGAAAATCATTATCCTTATGTAGTAACTGATGATAAGATAAATCAAATATTAAGTACAACGCAACATTTAAAAGTCCAAAATCAAGATATAGTTAAATACTTTAAAGATGAACTTGATACCAATAAAAGAATTGATTATTTGAAAAAAGGATTCAATTTAGAATATACAGGTATTATTGTTAATGATGAAATGTATGGATACAAAGTCTTTGATAATGGACTTTTATTTTGGAAAGGTAATTTCTTATCAAGAGATACAGAAAGTTTTGTTGAATGGAATGAGGTAGTAGAACATTATGATTCAATGATATTACTTCATCAACTATATACAAGGTTTGAACCAATACCTACACAAACAGAACAAATGTCATTAATTGAAAATGATGAAATAAATGTAATACCAGAGTTAGAGTTCTCACAAGAATTTATAGATAAGTATTTACAAGAAAAACATATAGAACATAAATATGAGATATATGAACATTTTCAAAGTAGTTTATCTACTACTGACAATATCGAGTTTTTAAAGAACTTATATGGAATTGGTGGAAGTAGTCATACAGTAAATGGTTCTGGAATTGGAGATAGTTATGATTCGAAAGGTATAACACTTGCTAGAGGTTATATAAAGAATAGATTAGAAAAAACTTTTAGTTGGAGTTATATAGAAAAAAGAATTAAAACCTTAATATCTGATGATAGATATTTGAATAATTATGAAAAAGATAATTATGAGAAATGGTTAGAAGATAAGGAAAACAATTATCAATCTGTAATAGAAAATAATGAAGAACTTAACGAAGAAAAATTATATCAATACCATTTAGGAGATAAAGTTTATATTGGATTTGATGAATATGAAATACTAGCATTTGATGATGAAAAAGTTAGATGTTATGATAATAAGTATCCATTATTTAATAAAGAATTTACTAGAGAAGAATTTGATAGAAAAGTAAAAGAAAATCCTGCAAATGAACATTTAATAGTAGATGAAATTATTGAAGTAAAAGAGAATCCTAAACCAGAAATTATCAATGATTCAAATCAAGAATTAGTTAATACTGAATTTGTTTGGGACAATAGAAAATATAGAATTGATAAAGTTGATAATCAAGATGTAGAGTTAAGAGATATTACTTTTGAATCAACGGCAGGATTACCAATATTTAGAGTTGAAGATATTAATAAAGTAAAAGAAGTATTACAAGAAAATGAAAAGAAAGAATTTGTTCCATCATTTACTAAAAAGAAATCAAGTAAAGTAAATATTTTTGATATTCATCCAGAAGTTAAAATAACAGATAGAAATCAATTTAATATTACAAATGAAGAATTAGGAGTAGGAACTCCAAGAGAAAAATATGTAAGAAATATAGAAGCAATTAAAGTGTTGAAGAAATGTGAATCAGAGAATAGATTTGCAACACCAGAAGAACAAGTAGTATTATCTAAATATATTGGTTGGGGTGGTTTATCTCAAGCATTTGATAAGAATAATAGTTCTTGGGCAAATGAATATTTAGAATTAAAAAGTTTATTAGATGAAGATGAATATAATAATGCAAGAGAATCAACACTAACTGCTTTTTATACGCCACCAATAGTTATTAAAAATATGTATAAAGCTATTAAAAATATGGGATTTACAACAGGAAATATTTTAGAGCCTAGTTGTGGAGTAGGTAATTTCATAGGAATGTTACCAGAAGAATTAAATGATAGCAAAATGTATGGAGTTGAATTAGATTCAATAAGTGGAAAGATTGCACAACAACTATATCAAAAGTCATCAATAGCAGTACAAGGTTACGAAAAAACTAATTTACCAGATACTTTCTTTGATATAGCACTAGGTAATGTTCCATTCGGCGACTTTAAAGTTCTAGATAAAAAATATGATAAACAAAAATTCTTAATTCACGATTATTTCTTTGCTAAAACATTAGATAAAGTAAGACCTGGTGGTGTAGTTGCTTTTATAACATCAAAGGGAACTCTTGATAAAGATAATCCTAGTGTTAGAAAGTATATTGCACAAAGAGCAGATTTGTTAGGTGCAATAAGATTACCAGATAATACTTTTAAAAATAATGCAGGAACAGAAGTTACGGCAGATATATTATTCTTACAAAAACGAGATTCAATAACTGATATTATGCCAGATTGGGTTTATTTAGATAGAGATGAAAACAATATCACAATGAATAAGTATTTTGTAGATAGTCCAGAAATGATACTAGGAAATATGGAAATGAAATCAACTCAATATGGGTTTGATTCAACTTGCAAGGCTTATGAAGATAGAAGTCTTGATAATTTATTAGAGGAAGCTATTTCAAATATTCACGCTGAAATAAAAGAAATTGATTTAGAAGAAATAGGAGAAGATGAAGACTTATCAATACCTGCAGATTTTAATGTAAGAAATTTTTCGTATACTCTTGTAGATAATAAACTTTATTATAGAGAAAATAGTAAAATGAATCCTCAAGAATTAGCAGTTACCACTGAAAATAGAGTTAGAGGTTTGATAGAGATTAGAGATTGTGTAAGAACTTTAATTGATATGCAAACAGAAGATTATCCAGATGAAGAAATAGTTGAACAACAATTAAGATTAAATAGTTTATATGATAAATTTAATAAGAAATATGGATTAATCAATAGCAGAGCGAATAGTTCTGCTTTTTCTAATGATTCAAGTTATTTCTTACTTTGTTCATTAGAAATATTAGATGAAAATAGAGAACTATTAAGTAAAGCAGATATGTTTACAAAAAGAACTATTAAACCACATACAGAGATAGAAAAAGTTGATACTGCAAATGAAGCATTAGTTGTTTCTATTTCTGAAAAAGCAAAAGTTGATTTAGGGTTTATGAGTTCTTTGACTAATAAAACTACTGATGAATTAATAAATGAACTTAATGGAGAAATATTTAAAATACCATCTGAAGAAAAATATGTTACTGCTGATGAATATCTATCTGGTAATGTTAGAGAGAAATTAAAGATAGCAGAACTTGCTTATAATTCTGATCCAATATATGAATCTAATGTAAAAGCATTAAAAGAAATACAACCAAAAGATTTAAGTGCGAGTGAAATAAGTGTAAGACTTGGAGCAACTTGGATACCATCAAGTGATATTCAAGACTTTATGTTTGATTTATTATCAACATCTTCTTATGCAAGATATAACATAAGAGTTCATTATTCAGAACTAACTGGGGAATGGAATATTGAAGGCAAGAGTTATGATAGAGCAAATGTAAAAGCATATTCAACTTATGGAACAGGTAGAATTAATGCTTATAAGATAATTGAAGATACTCTTAATCTAAAAGATGTAAGAATATATGATTATGTTGAAGATGAAAATGGTAAGAAACAACAAATATTAAATAAAAAAGAAACTGCTATTGCACAAGCAAAACAAGAACAGATTAAAATGTCCTTTGATGAATGGATATGGAAAGACCCATCTCGTAGAGAAAGGCTTACTAAAAGTTATAATGAAAAATTTAATTCAATTAGACCAAGAGAATTTGATGGAAGTCATATTTCATTTGGTGGAATTAATCCAGAAATAACTTTAAGACCACATCAATTAAATGCTATTGCAAGAATACTTTATGGAGGTAATACTTTATTGGCACACGAAGTTGGTGCAGGTAAAACTTTTGAAATGGTAGCTGCAGCAATGGAATCAAAAAGATTAGGTTTATGTAATAAATCTTTATTAGTAGTACCTAATCATATTATTGAACAATTTGCTAGTGAATTTTTACAACTATATCCAAGTGCAAATATTTTAGTAGCAACAAAAAAAGACTTTGAAACTGCTAATAGAAAAAAGTTTTGTTCTAGAATAGCAACTGGAGATTTTGACGCAGTAATAATTGGACATTCTCAATTTGAAAAGATACCAATGTCTATTGAAAGACAAAGAATTATATTGCAAAATCAAATTGAAGAAGTTACTGAAGGACTTAACGAACTGAAAAGAAATAGAGGAGAAAACTTTTCAATCAAACAACTAGAAAAAACTAAAAAGAGTATTCAAAATAGATTAGAAAAATTAAATGACCAATCAAGAAAAGATGATGTTGTTACTTTTGAAGAACTTGGAGTAGATAGAATATTTGTAGATGAAGCACATTATTATAAGAATTTATTTCTTTATACTAAAATGAGAAATGTTGGAGGAATAGCTCAAACAGAAGCACAAAAGAGTTCTGATTTATTTATGAAATGTAGATACCTAGATGAAATAACTGGAGGAAAAGGAGTGATATTTGCAACTGGGACTCCAATTAGTAATTCAATGGTAGAACTTTATACAATGCAAAGATACCTACAATACCACACATTAGAAGTAAATAAATTACAACATTTTGACGCTTGGGCTTCAACATTTGGAGAAACAGTTACTGCAATAGAACTTGCACCAGAAGGTACAGGTTATAGAGCAAAAACAAGATTTGCAAAATTCTATAATCTACCAGAATTAATGAATATGTTTAAGGAAGTAGCAGACATTAAAACTTCCGATATGCTTAATCTTCCAGTACCCAAAGCAAATTATACTAATATAGTTATAAAGCCTAGTGAGATACAAGAAGAAATGGTTAAAGATTTAGCAAATAGAGCAGAAAGAGTTAGAAATAAAATGGTAGATTCAAGTATAGATAATATGTTAAAGATTACAAATGATGGTAGAAAATTAGCATTAGATCAAAGACTTATTAATGAAATGTTGCCAGACTTTGAAGAAAGTAAAGTAGCAACTTGTGCTAACAATGTTTATAACATTTGGGAAAAGAATACTGATAAGAAATCTGCTCAATTAGTATTTTGTGATTTATCTACACCAAAAGCAGATGGAACATTTAATGTTTATTCTGATTTAAAAAATAAATTAATTGAAAATGGAATACCAGAACAAGAAATAGCATTTATACACGAAGCCGACAACGAAGTTAAGAAAAAAGAATTATTTTCAAAGGTAAGAAAAGGACAAGTTAGAATTTTAATTGGTTCAACTCAAAAGATGGGAGCAGGAACAAATTGTCAAGATAGATTAATTGCACTTCATGATTTAGACTGTCCGTGGCGACCTAGTGATTTAATACAAAGAAGTGGAAGAATAATCCGTCAAGGAAATATGAATCCAGAGGTAGGAATTTTTAGATATGTAACAGAGAAAACTTTTGATGCATATCTTTATCAGTTAGTGGAAAATAAACAAAGATTTATATCTCAAATAATGACATCTAAAACACCAGTAAGAAGTGCAGAAGATATAGATGAAACTGCATTATCTTATGCAGAAATTAAAGCACTAGCTGCAGGAAATCCGTTAATAATTGAAAAGACTGATTTAGATACTCAAGTAGCAAAATTGAAATTATTAAAACAAAGTCATTTAAGCCAGATATATGATATTGAAGATAAAGTCATTAAATATTATCCTAATGAAATAAAAAGATTAGAGTTAAGAGTTAATAATATTAAAGAAGATATTGCATACTTAAAAGATAAAACATTAATAGGAGAAGATGTATTTAATCCAATGAAAATTAATTGTATTGTCTATGATGACAAAAAAGTTGCAGGAGAAAAAATAATTGGAGTATGTAAGTCAATGTCTAATCCTGCACCTATATCAATTGGAGAATATAGAGGTTTTAAAATGGAATTGTATTTTGATACTATATCAAAAGAATATATCTTAAATATGAAAAACAATATAACATATCAAGTTAGACTTGGAAATGATGTGTATGGAAATATAACTCGTATAGACAATGTTTTAGATGGATTAGAAGATAAATTAAAGAATTGTGAGTCGATGTTAGAAGAAACAAATAAGCAGTTTGAGAATGCGAAAATTGAGTCAAAAAGACCATTCCCACAAGAGGAAGAATTAAAGACAAAATCAAAAAGATTAGATGAACTTAATATTTTATTAAATATGAATCAAAAAGATAATGAAATAGTTGATGGAGAACCAGATGAAGGAGACAATCCTCATCATAATAATCCAGAATATACAAGATAGGAGGGTACTATGGAAGAAAAAATTAGACAAGAATTATATTCAAAAATGGAAAAAGAGTTAAAAGATTACAAGGATTCTTTAAAAAGTAAAACACCAGAAGAAATAATGAATAGTGCTTATCAATTAGCATTAAAAGAAGAAATGATTTGTAACTTTTATCCAGAATGTTTGATATATGATATTGAAGATATTAAAAGACTAAATAAAAAATCACAACCATTACAAGAATTGTATGATGATTGGATGGATTCTGATATGAATATAAATCAATTGTTAGAAGACAATATAAATGATTATTTTCTAGAATTAAAAGATGAACAAGATAAAAGGAAAAATGATAGAGAAAGGTAGGTTACAAAATGGCATATTTTTCTCCAGAAACAATTGAAAAAGTTAAAAAAATAGATTTACTAACATTCTTAAAGGCAACCAATCCAGAAGAAGTTGTTTATTTTTCGAGAGGTACTTATTGTACAAGGACACATGATAGTTTGAAAATAAGTAATGGAATGTGGTATTGGTTTTCAAGAGGAATTGGAGGTAAAACTGCATTAGAATATTTAATTCAAGTTGAAGAATATTCATTTACAGAAGCTATGAATTTATTAACAAAGCAGTTGGAATATGCACCAACTGCTTTTATTAATTATCAAGATAAAGTTAAAGTAGATAAACTTATCATGCCAGAAAAGTCAGATAATAATGATAAGGCTAAACATTATTTAATTAGTAGAGGAATAGATGAATCTATTATTCAAGAATGTATTGATAATGATTTAATATATGAACAAAAATCAAATGGTAATGTTGTGTTTGTTGGTAAAGATAATAATCAACATTCAAGGTATGCTTTTATTAGAGGTAGTAATTTAAGCAGATATATGCACGAAGCAAGTGGAAGTGATAAAGCATATTCTTTTAGATTAATTTCAAATAAAAAATGTGATTCAGTTCATTTGTTTGAGTCAGCAATAGATTTATTATCCTATGCTACTTTAAATAAAAATTGGTATGAAATGAATCTATTATCATTGGGTGGAATATATAAAGCAACATACAGTGATAGTGAAATAAAAATACCGATATCAGTGAAAAAATATTTAGAACAAAATAAAGATACAACTAAAATATATCTTCATTTTGATAATGATAGTGCAGGAAAGTTAGCAAGTAATTCTTTTCAGCAAGTATTAAAAAAAGATTATGAAGTCATAGATGATCCTCCTAAAATTGAAAAAGATTTTAATGATTATTTATGCAATATAAAACAAATAAAAAATAATAAAATTTATGAAAGAAGGAATGAAAGATGAAATATAATTATAAAAAATTAGGACAAATAATAAAAGATAATAGAGAGGCTATAGGTTATTCGAGAAGAAATCTTGCTGCAAGAGTTGATACAAGTGATACAGAATTGAAAAGAATTGAAGACGGAGAAAGAATAACTCCAAACTTAATCACACTTATAAAATTGTGTGAAGAATTAGATTTAAATTTACAATTTTTATTAGAAGATTGTGATTTTTTAGAAGAAAAAGTTAAGAAAATATACTGGGTAGTAGTTAAATATTCAGATATAAATTTATTTCAAATTGAAGCAACAACGCCAGAAGAAGCAGTTAGATTTATTTTAAATTTTATCTGTTGTAATGAGATTATTGATGTAGATGGTAGTAGAGAAAATCTAGAATTCTATGCAACAGATTCTAAAAGAGAAATAGATGAATTAATAGCAGATTCTGGTTTAACTTTAATTGATTATAGTAATTATGATGGCACATTCGATTGCCCATATTGTGGGGCAACAATAGAAGAAAATGACTTGGATTAGTATATCTTATAGTCTTAGCCAGCACTGAATTTGTCATTACACGACCAAATTCCTGGTTGAGGAAACCCCAAGCCCCCAAAAAAGAATGTTAATAATTAGAACTGGTATATTTTATTTATGCTAGTTCTTTTTTATTTTAGAAAGGATGTGTTTTAAATGAATTTTGTATTTTTTTTATTAGGTGTAATAGTAGGCAGTTCTGTTGGAATAACTTTAATGTGTTTATTACAGATAAATAGGATTAATTATTACGAAAATATAATTGAAAAAATAAAAAAAGAAAGGAGTTAGTAAGATGAGAAAGAGAGAACTTCTTAAACAAGTTTGGATTAGTTATGATGAAGATAGAAATTTAAAAATAAAATGTCAAAAAGCAAGTATGACTGAATCTGCTGTTATAAGATGTCTGATTAATAGTTATGAACCTAGAGAAAAACCTGATGATAGATTTTATGAAGCATTAAAAGATTTAAGAGCAATAGGTAATAATCTAAATCAACTTGCAAGAAAAGCAAACTCATTAGGATTTATTGACGAAACTTATTATAAAAAAGAAGCAGAAAAATGGAATAGTTTTATTATAAATATTAAAGAAGAATTTTTGCTTCCAGTTGCCAAAATTCCGACCAAAGATTGAATTTATGGAAATAAATGATATAATAATAATATAAAAATTTATCTTGATAAATTGGAGTGATTTAAATGAAGTGTCCAATATGTAAAAACAATATGGTAAGTATTTTATATGGTATGCCAAGTAGTGAAGCAATTGAAAAAGCAGAAAGACAAGAATTGTTTATTGGTGGTTGTATGATTATGAATGATAATCCTAAATACCATTGCTATAAATGTCAAAAAAGTTTTAGTAAAGATTTAAAATCAAGTATTGATGAAAATGATGATTGGATTAAAACTGATGTACCACATTCCTAAAATCAGATGATAATAAAAAATAAGATAATGATGCTATATATCGCATAATTATTAATTCATGCAAACGAAAGAAAGTGATTAAATGTCTATTGAAGAAATTAAAAGAATATTGGAAACATCTGATAAAGTAGTATTTAAATTGTATAGTTTAATTTATACTATATCAAAAAAAGAAAATAAATATTATATATCTAGTGATATACACGATGGACATATTAATGTGTTTAATTCTATTGATGAATTATTGGACAAATATTTAATTTATGGTGAGTCTATAAGACTTAATGAAAATAGAATTATAATTCAAAAATAAGGAGTGTGTTTATATGGGATTATTTAGTTTTTTAGGAACTATGGCTTTAATGGATAAAAGTAGCAAAAAGTTTGGAACAGTACCAACAATTTTAGGTGCTATGGTCGTAGATGATTTATTACAAGAAGAACAAAATGATTATTGGAATCAAGTTAACAATTTCTGGCAAGATGTTCAAAATAATGATTCTATATCACAAGACAAAAAAGATAAAATTTTTAAATTATGTAATCAACTGGTTGAAACATCAAAAGAAAAAGAAAGAAAAAGAATAATAAGTCAAATTGATTTATTATTAAAATAAGAAATTAGATAAATAGTAATTTAACTAATGGATCAACTTATAAAGTTGATCTTTTTTTAATGTAAAATTGAGGAGGAGAAAAATGAAAAATAAATTAAATAAGAAAATGAAAAAGGAGAAATTAGAGATGAAAAGTAAAAAAAGATTATTAGTATTAGCAGGAATAGGTACAGCAGTTATATTAGGAGGAACACTTGCATATTTTACAACAAGTGATAATTTTGAAAATGTATTTACTATAGCAAAATATCAACCACAAGTTGTTGAACAATTTGAAAGCCCAGAAACTTGGACACCTGGAACAACAACTTCAAAAATAATAAATATTACAAACAACGGTAATATAAATATGGCAGTAAGAGCAAGTTATGAAGAAAAATGGATTAGTTCAGATGGAACTCATTTATCTTTACAAGATAGTGATGGTAATATTGTTTCGATTATAAACTTTAATGAAGGGTGGAAAAAGAATAGTGATGGATATTACTATTATGGTACAAAAGAAAATTTAACTAAATTAAAACCCAATGAAACAAGTTCATCATTTATAAGTGGAGTAACTTTCAATGAGACTGTTAAAGCAAATCTTAAAAAGACAGTTTCATCTGACGGAAAAACAATCACTTATGAATCAACAGGCTCTAGTTATGATGGTGCAAGATATATTCTTACTATAAAGATTGATACTATTCAATATGACCAAGCACTTAATGTATGGTAATTTTAAATAAAATAATAAAACTAGGAAAATTGACTTTCCTAGTTTTATTAATATTAGGAGGAGAAAAATGATGAAAAAAATTAAAAATATTTTATTTAGAATAGTATATATATTAGTAATTATTTATTTGTTAATATTTGTTCCATCAATTTTTGGACACAAACCATTAGTTGTAGTATCTGGAAGTATGGAACCAAATTTAAAGGTTGGTTCCATATTATATTATCATAAAGAAGATTTAAATAATTTTAATACTGCTGATATATTGGTTTATAAAACAAAAGACCATATTATATCTCATAGAATAGTATCACAATCAGAAATAGGGTTTATGACAAAAGGAGACGCAAACAATGTTGCAGATTCAAATGAAATATTTAATCAACAGGTTTTAGGAAAAGGAACAGATTGGTGTATTCCATATATAGGATACTATGCAAGTTATATTTATAATCATAAATATATTTTATATATTGCTATTTCTATTTTAATAATAGATTTGTGTAATGATTACTATACTATTAGAAAAAAGAAAGTTGGTGTAGTAGATGAAGAAAATACTTAGTTTAATTCTTGTAATAAGTGCATTGTTTTTATCGTTAAATGAAACCTTAGCATATTATAATACAAGTGATACTGTAAATAATTCATTTTCATCAAAAAAATATGCTATATCTATAAATGCAAATGGTGGTAGTTTTGATAATGTAGAAATAGTGGTGAAAAACAATAAGACAACACTACCTACTCCCGCAAGAAGTGGATACACATTTTCTGGATATAGTATTGTAGATAATGGGGATGTTGCATATTATACTAACATAAATAATGTAAATGAATTGAATAGCAAAAAATTATATGCTAAATGGAATACTATAACTTATAGTATTTCATACAACTTAAATGGAGGAAGCATTTCATCACAACCTACAAATTATAATATAGAACAAACTATTACTTTACCAATGCCAACAAGAAACGGATATACCTTTACAGGATGGACAGGAACAGGAGTGGGTAGTGCAACAAAAAATGTGACAATTTCAAATGGTATTGGAGATAGAAGTTATACAGCAAATTGGAGTAAGAATTATTATACGGTTAATTACTATGTAAATGGTAATTTATGGACACAAAGAAGTGTTGGATATGGAGACACATTGGAAAATATAAATGCACAAAGTGTATTAGATATATATCATACTTTTAATGGATGGGATGGATGGATTAATAATATGCCATCAAATAATGTTGATTTATATGCTAATATTACTGAATCATATTGCCGCTTAGTTACAGGACACGGTCCTTATGGTAATGCATCAGCATTATTAAATGTATTTAGACAAGCAGGTTGGAGTGGAACAATAATAGAAGCACCAACTGCTCCTGGTAATTATATGGTAATAACTGATTTTAATTTAACACGTGCACAAGCAGAGGTACAAAAAAACTATATTGCCTCACATACAAATTATACAAATTATAACTACCCTTATTTGTATTGGGTAGCAGTGGAATGCACAAATGGATATGGAGAAGCTTGGACAAGAGGTAGAGGGCAAAGTTCATTTAATTAAAATAAAGGAGAAATGATGGCAACAACAGGTATATGGAAAATAGAAAAAAGGTTAGACCACGTTATTGATTATACAACCAATGTTGAAAAAACAATTAATAGTGAGTATGGAAAAGATAACTATAAAGATTTACACAATGTTATAGAATATGCTACTGCTGATTACAAAACTGAAAAACAATATTATGTATCTGGAATTAATTGTTCTCCCGAAACTGTATTAAAAGAAATGACAATTACAAAAAAAGAATATGAAAAAACAGATGGAATATTAGGATTTCATGCTTTTCAATCTTTTGCAGAAGGAGAAGTTACACCAGAACTCGCTCATACAATTGGAATTAAATTAGCAGAACAAATGTGGGGAGATAGATTTGAAGTAATAGTTTCAACTCATTTAAATACTAAGCACTATCATAATCATTTTGTAATAAATTCTGTCTCATTTAAAGATGGTAAAAGATATTATGATAAAAGAGAAACTTATGCAGAATTAAGACATCTTTCAGATACACTTTGTGAAGAATATGGAATAAGTGTATTAAAAGAAAAAGCGTGTAGAAATAGTAAAATAAATTATAGTAATTATTATAAAGGAACAACAGAAAAATCAAACTATCATACAATTACAAAAGAAGATATAGATAAAGCAATTGCTCAAGCATATTCTTTTTCTGATTTTGAAATGATTATGACAGCAATGAACTATAAACTGTATTTTAGAGGTAAAGATTTTAGTGTAAGCAGATATCCATATAGTAAGCATATAAGAGTTGGAAGAAGTTATGGGGAAGAATATAGCATTGATAGAATAAAGGAACGAATAAATGAAGAACAATCAACAAAAGAACCTTTCCCAGAATCTTCATTTAGTAGTATATATAAGAATCTTAATAATAAAACAATTAATAAGGTAAAACATAGTGGAATATATGGATTATATTTGCACTATTGTTATTTATTAAAAGTTTTTCCAAAAGAAAATCCCAGAAAAAAATTATCGCCGTCTATACGTGCTGATATATATAAGATGGATAATATATCCAAAGAAGCAGAACTGCTTGTAAGTAATCAGATTAATACTTATGAGCAGTTTTTTTTATATAAAAATTCAAAAATTAAAGAACTAGATGATTTAAGAACTGAAAGAAGTAAATTATGGTACAAGCATAAAAAGTCTAGTAATTCTATTGAAAAAGAATCTATAAGAAAAAATTTGGACTCATTAAATGAAAAAATAAAACCATTAAAGGAGGTGGTGCAATTATGTGATGATATAGAAACTAGATTACCAATGATAGAAAAAAATCTAGAAGAAGTAAAAGATGAAAAAGAAAGGAGAAAAGATTAATGAATTCATCAGGAGACGCTGCAGAATCAATTGTAAGAATGAGTTTACAGGGATTTGAAGTAGCAGCAAAAATAACAGGCAGTGGAGCTAAAAATGTTGGTGCTTTAATTATTGCAATAATGAAAGATAAAAAACAAACAAAAGGTAAAACTAGCCTAACTAATATGCTTAAATCTGGAAAAGAATTAAAGGTATTTTCTATAAAACAAGATGATCTTAAAAAGTTCACAGAAGAAGCAAAAAGATATGGAGTATTATATTCTGCATTAATTGATAAAAGACAGAAAAATAGTCCAGACGGAATAGTTGATATTATGGTAAGAGCAGAAGATGCTTCTAAAATTAATCGTATTGTAACTAGATTTAAGTTATCAGCTGTTAATATTGCAAATATCAAAAGTGAAATTGAAAAAGAAATGATTGATAAAACAATAAAAGAGGCAATGGAAAAAGGCGTAGAAGTTAAATCAGTTGAAGATCAATTAGTAGATGATATTTTAAGTAAGCCAATACAGAAAGAGGAAAAAGAAGTATCAAACCCCAATTTGGCGAAGACAGAAAAAAGCCCTCAGTCAGAGCCTTCATTAAAGAACAAAAGCAAATCAGAGGAGGGTACTAAGTCTAAACCGTCAGTACGAGAAACTTTAAAAGAAATCAAAAAAGAACAAGTACAAGAAAAAGTTAAAGAAAAAGACTTAGATAAAGGATTTGCAAAAAAAGAGAAAAATAAAGGTGTAAAGATTAAGCACAAAAAATCAAAGGAAAGAGGTTAAAAAATGAATAATATTGATGAAATAGTATCAAAACAAACAAATAATAAAACATTCGATAAAAATGCTTGGAAAGAGAAAAAAGCAAAAGAACGAAATGAAGCGTATGAGTTAATTGAACAAACATCAAAAGAAATCGTACAAGATTCAAATAAGTTTAAATCATATATAGATATTCAAAGTAGATTTGACAAATATTCAGTATGCAATGCACTTCTAATAGTTGCCCAAAAACCAAATGCAACTATTATCAAAGACTTTGAAAATTGGAAAAAAGAAATAGGAGATAGTTTTAGAATTAATAATAAAGAAAAAGGAATTATCATACTAGAACCAGGGGAACCTTATATAAAAGAAGATGGTACACAAGCACAATCTTTTAATACTAAAAGTGTATTTGACATTTCTCAAACTAATGTTAAAGAAAATAATAAAGTAAATAATTATGATGAAACAATTCTTTTAAGAGCATTACTAAAAGATAGCCCTGTTGATATGAAAGTTGTTGATAGTTTAGATAATGGTAAACTTGCAGACTGGAACAAAACTGATAATACAATTTATATTTGTAGAGATTCTGACACTACAAGTTTATTTAATGCAATTTCAAAAGAATTGGCAAAAACTTATTTTAATGAAGGAAATAGTATCGAATTAAATGAGTTTAAAGCAAACTGTGTATCATATATGATAGGGAAAAAATATGGAATAAATGTTGATTCAATAAATATTGGAGATGTTCCTAGCGTATTAAAAGAAAAAGATTCGAGAAATATTAGAAATGAATTATCTTCTATAAGAGATACAATTGAAGAAATGAATAATAGAATGTCATTATATTTTGAATCTATAAGTAAAACACAAAAGAATAAGGATATGGAAAGATAGGAGGATACTATGGAAGATACAAAGATATTAGAGCTAGACAAATATGAATATGGTATTGTTGTAAATGCTTTAAATCAGTTAAGAAATAATCTAATTAAAGAAGAAGAATCAACAGATGTAATTAATGAACTTCTTCTAAAAGTAATTGACGCCCCAGATAAAAGTCAAAAAAAAAAGAGAATTTTCGCAAAGACTTTGACGAGAGATAATGAAAGAAGATTCTAAAAGAACAGATATTTTGTTATGTATTTTTGGAATCATTCCAACGATATGGTTAGCACTATTAATTGCACCAGACATAAGTGGTGGATTGATTGAAATAGTAAAACACTTTCCAGAGAGATTAAATAATCCAATAAATATAGAATTATGTAAGGATAGCATAAAAACTATCCTTTTTTTTATTGGAATTTATGTAATGGTGATTGGAATATATTTATCAACGAAAAAGAATTATCGTAGGCGTGAAGAACACGGTTCTGCAAAATGGGGTAATGCAAAACAAGTGAATAAAAAATATGAACAGAAACCTCAAAATAATAATAAATTATTGACTCAGAATGTTGCACTTGGATTAGATGGAAGAAAGCACAGAAGAAACCTAAATGTTTTAGTATGTGGAGGAAGTGGTGCAGGTAAAACAAGATTTTATTGTAAGCCTAATATTATGCAATGTAATACTTCATTTGTAATATTAGACCCAAAAGGAGAAATCGTTAGAGATTTAGGGCATTTACTTGAGAAGAAAGGCTATGAGGTAAGAGTGTTAGACTTAATTAATATGGAAAGAAGTCATTGTTATAATCCATTTGTATATTTAGATACGGACAATGATGTACAAAAACTTGTGACTAATTTATTTAAGTCAACTACACCAAAAGGTTCTCAATCCAACGATCCGTTTTGGGATACGGCTGCTTCAATGTTATTACTTGCATTAGTATTTTATTTAAAATATGAAGCACCAGAAGATGAGCAAAACTTTCCAATGGTTATGGAGATGTTAAGAGCAGGAGAAGTACACGAAGATGATGATAACTATTTAAGTCCACTTGATGTTTTATTTAACCGACTAGAAGAAAAAGATTCAGAACATATAGCACTTAAATATTATAGAGATTATCATAGTGGTTCTGCTAAAACATTAAAATCTATTCAAATAACTTTAGCAGCAAGGTTAGAAAAATTCAATCTTGAAAGTTTATCATCCTTAACTATAACTGATGAGTTAGACTTATCTACAATTGGAGAAAAGAAAGTAGCATTATTTGCATTAATACCAGATAATGATACTTCTTTTAACTTTATAGTTAGTATTTTATATACTCAACTATTTCAAAAACTTTTCTATGTGGCAGACCATAAGTATGGTGGTAGATTACCTGTTCACGTTCATTTTGTTATGGATGAATTTGCAAATGTAAGTTTACCAGATGACTTTGACAAAATACTTTCAGTTATGCGTTCAAGAGAAGTATCAGTATCAATCATATTACAGAATTTAGCACAATTAAAAGCATTGTTTGAAAAGCAATGGGAATCTATAGTAGGAAATTGTGATGAATTTTTATATCTTGGTGGGAATGAACAGTCCACTCATAAGTATGTAAGTGAATTATTAGGAAAAGAAACTATTGATACAAATACTTATGGTAAAAGTTCAGGTAGAAGCGGGAACTATTCTACAAATTACCAAATAAGTGGTAGAGAACTTATGACACCAGATGAAGTTAGATTGTTAGATAACAAATATGCATTATTGTTTATTAGAGGAGAAAGACCTGTAATGGATTTTAAATATGATATTTTAAAACACCCACAAGTATCTAATACTACTGATGGCAAAGAAAAACCTTATATTCACGGTGGTACAGAAAATTCTATTGCTTCTATACAAGTTGATTTTGAAATGGGTGTTAGTAAATCTAGTATGGAAGAAAACATAGAAAGTGATTATGAAGTAATATCTTCTGAAGAAATGGAAGATTACTTAAAAGAAATGGAGAATAGAAATGAAAAAAGAAACTAAAAAAGTCCCTATGGACAAAAAAACAAAGAAAGCATTTAAAGTGTATATTGCGTTAATAATGCTATTTACACTAACTATTGGTATTGCACCAAATGTTATGGCAGCAGATGACCCACTAACAGTAGTAAACAATTTATCAAATTTTATATTTGGATTAATTAGAGCAATTGGAATGATTTTATTAGGATTTGGTATTGTTCAAATTGGTTTGTCATTAAAATCACACGATCCAAGTCAAAGAGCCAATGGTTTTATGACTTTAGCAGGTGGAGTAGTTATAACATTTGCAAAAGAAATTTTAAATATGATTACAGGATAAAAATTTAATTAAATAAGGAGGTGACTTAATTGAATAGTGATAATTGGGTTGCACAGAACTTACAAAATGCACTAAATACCTGGAATGATAAGTTAGGAGAAATTTGGAATTTAATTACTCAATCTCCTGCACAATTTAAAGGTGGAAACATTTGGAATGTAATTCTTAATATACACGGAGCATTACAAGCGATAGGACTAGCATTGCTAGTTCTATTTTTTGTAGTCGGTGTTGTAAAAACTTGTGGTTCATTTGTTGAAGCAAAAAAGCCAGAACACGCCCTTAAATTATTCATAAGATTTGCAATAGCAAAAGCAGTAGTAACTTATGGATTACAATTAATGTTAGCAATTTTTGATATTATTCAAGGAGTAATATCTACCATAATGACATCTGCAGGATTTGGCTCTGCTTCTTCTATGACTTTACCAAACGAACTTATAAAAGCAATTGAAAGTTGTGGATTCTTTGAAAGTATTCCACTTTGGGCAGTGACTTTGATTGGAGGTCTATTTATAACGGTATTATCTTTCATTCTAATAATGACTGTTTATGGTAGATTCTTTAAATTATATTTATATACTGCTATTGCACCAATACCACTTTCGACATTTGCAGGAGAACCTACTCAACAAGTTGGTAAAAGCTTCTTGAAGTCGTTTTGTTCGGTTTGTTTAGAGGGCGCAATAATTGTTCTTGCTTGTATTATATTTTCAGTATTTGCTTCTAGTCCTCCTGTTGTTGATACAAAGGCAGCAGCAGTAACTCAAGTTTGGAAATATATTGGAGAATTAATATTTAATATGTTGGTATTAGTAGGAACAGTTAAAATGTCAGATAGAGTAGTTCGTGAAATGATGGGATTATAGAAAGGAAAATTAAATATGAATGTAGAAAAATTTATAAGTGATTGTTATGAATTAATGCATGACTTAGTAGAACAACACGGAAAGTCCGTTGAAATGGTTTTAATGAATAATGAAAACGCAGATGAATCTCTTGCTTATGCTTATAGTAAGGAAGAAGATTCATTAGTAGAAATAAGACCTCATACAAAAGAAAATGAGGCAATTTGGTCAATTCCAGAATGGGACTTTAATTTTGATAATTATTTATTTGAACAACTAGAAAATAATTATGAAATTGGAATGATAACACCAGAAATGCATTATAACATTTGGAATAGTCTTAATGAGCTTTATCCAGAAGAATTAAATAATCTAGATGGAGTACAAAAGTATCTTCAATATTGTAAAGATAATAATATTACAAAACAATATATTGAAGAACAAATGAATATGGAAGTTCCAGATGTAATGCAATATTTAGGTATGGAACCATTAGAAATGAATGATATTATTGAATACAAAGGATATGTTGCTCAAGTAGATGAAAGAAATTGTGATGAGCCAAGAGAATCTATTGTTTATATATATGAATCAAAACAAGATATGATTGATGGAAACTATATAGATCAAATATCATTAAGAAATGAAAATTTGAAAAATTATATAAAAGAATATATAGATGAAAATTTTATCAATGAAGTAATAGAAGAAAAAGAAGCACATTATATAACGTTTGTATTGGGATATGATTTATTAAGGGATATGACTCATAATTCATCATCACCAGAATGTGATATAAATTATGAATTTTGTATGAAACTAACAGAACAATTTATGGAAAGTAGTTATTATAAAGATAATAAACATTCTATGTACGATATGTTAGAAAAATGGATTCAAGATAATAAAGTTAGTATTCAAGAGAATTATAATAATTTTATAGGTGTTGATGATAAAAAAACAAGAACTCTAGATAATGGTATTTATGTTATGAATCTTGGTTTTAGAAAAGATCAGCCTATTGCATTAATAGAAAAGAGTATAGGAGAACAAAAACAATATATAGTTGCATTTAACTATATTATTAAAGATAACAAAATGGAATGGGCATATGCTTATTATTATGAAAACAATAAAGATAAAGCAATAAATGATTTTAGAAAAGCAACATCTGGAGGAGATATTGCTGATACTTTTAAAGAAAAAAATAGTGAAAGGTAGTGTTAAAAAGTGGAAGTTAAAATTAATAAAGAAATAAGAGATTATACTGAATCAATATTTTTTGGACTGTCAATGCGACAGTTCATTTTTTCTATATTGGCTTGTGGTGTTGCAGTTTTATTGTATTTTGTTTTAAGACCATACTTTGGAATTGAAACATTATCATGGATGTGTATTTTAGGTGCAGCACCATTCGCCTTATTAGGTTTTTTAAAATATAACGGTATGACGGCAGAAGAATTTGTAATGGCTTGGATTAGGTCAGAGTTTATTGTTCCAAAACATTTATTATTTGTACCTAAAAATTATTATTATGAATTATGCAAGGATAAGATTTCTGAAATAGAGAAGGAAGGAATGAAATAAAAATGAAAACATTAAGAAATTTATTTAAACAAGATAAAGAAAAGTTTGAAGTGCCTAAAGGTGTTCAAGATGTAATACCAGTAACCAGAGTATGGGCAGATGGTATTTTTCTTGTAGGAAAAAACAAGTATTCTAAAACTTATAGATTTACTGATATTAATTATGCAGTAGCAAGTAAAAGTGATAAAGAAGGTATGTTTCTAGAATATAGTGAATTATTAAATTCTTTTGATACAGGAGCAACTACCAAAATAACAATAATAAATAGAAGATTAAACAAAATAGATTTTGAGAAAACCATTTTACTAAAAAAAGTAAATGATGAACTAGATGTTTATAGAGAAGAATACAATAAAATGTTATTAGACAAAGCAACTGGAGCAAATGGAATAACACAAGAAAAATATATAACTATATCAATCAATAAGAAAGATATTGAAGAAGCAAGAAATTACTTTTCTAGAGTGGGAGCTGATTTGATTAGTCATTTCTCTGCTCTGGGTTCTAAATGTATAGAATTAGAAGCAGTAGATAGATTAAGACTATCTCACGATTTTTATAGAGCAGGAGAAGAAAATTATTTTGATTTTGATATGATTCAAAATATGAAAAAAGGACATAGTTTCAAAGATTTTATATGTCCTAATACTTTTGAATTTGAAAAAGATTATTTTAAAATGGGAGAAAGATATGGTAGAGTTTTGTACTTAAAAGAATACGCTAGTTATATTAAAGATGATATGGTAGCAGAACTTACAGATTTTAATAGAAATTTAATGTTAAGCATAGATGTAATACCAATTCCAATGGACGAAGCAGTTAGAGAAGTTGAAAATAGAAGATTGGGAATTGAAACTAATATAACTAATTGGCAAAGAAGACAAAATTCTAATAATAATTATAGTGCTGTTATTCCATATGATATGGAACAACAAAGAAAAGAATCAAAGGAGTTTTTAGATGATTTAACAACTCGTGACCAAAGAATGTTTATATCAGTTTTAACACTTGTTCATACTGCTGATACAAAAGAAGAACTTGATAATGATACAGAGTCATTATTAACAACAGCAAGAAAACATTTATGTCAGTCAGCAATATTAAAATATCAACAACAAGATGGATTGAATACAGTAATGCCTTATGGTGTGCGAAAGATAAATTCATTAAGAACTTTAACAACTGAATCATTAGCAGTATTTATGCCGTTCCGTGTGCAAGAAATTAATCACGAGAACGGTATTTATTATGGTCAAAATGTTATAAGTAAAAATATGATTATTGCAGATAGAAGACAACTTTTAAATGGTAATTCATTTATATTAGGAGTATCTGGTAGTGGAAAATCGTTTACAGGTAAAAATGAAATTGTATCAATAATTTTGCGAGATCCAAATGCTGATGTAATTATAATAGATCCAGAAAGAGAATACACACCCCTTGTAAATGCTATGAAAGGCGAAGTAATTCACATATCGGCAACAAGTGATAATCATATTAATGCTATGGATATGAATAGTGAATATGGAGATGGTGCAAATCCAATTATATTAAAATCAGAGTTTATTTTATCATTATGTGAACAATTAATTGGTGGGAATAATCTAGGACCTAAACAGAAATCTATCATAGATAGATGTACTGCACAGGTATACCGACACTTTCAACAAGGTAATTATTTGGGAACTCCACCAACATTACAAGATTTTAGAGAAGAATTAATTAAACAAACGGAGCCAGAAGCAAAAGAAATAGCACTTGCTATTGAATTATTTACTGATGGTTCTTTAAATACTTTTGCTAAAAATACTAATGTTGATACTAATAATTGTTTAATATGTTATGACATTTTAGATTTAGGAAAACAATTATTACCGATTGGTATGCTAGTAGTTCTTGATAATATTTTAAATAGAATTACAACTAATAGGTCAAAAGGAAGAAATACTTATATTTTTATTGATGAAATATATTTATTATTCCAACACGAATATTCTGCTAACTTCTTATTTACTTTATGGAAAAGAGTTAGAAAATATGGAGCATACGCAACGGGTATTACACAGAATGTTGATGATTTATTACAAAGTCATACTGCAAGAACAATGTTAGCAAATTCAGAGTTTATAGTTATGCTTAATCAAGCAAGCACAGACAGATTAGAACTTGCAAAGTTATTAAGTATTTCAGATTTGCAAATGAATTATATAACTAATGTTGGAGCAGGACAAGGATTAGTTAAAGTTGGAAGTTCGTTGATACCGTTTATTAATAAGTTTCCTAGAAATACTAAACTATACAAATTAATGACTACAAAACCTGGAGAATAAAAGTAGGAGGTATGTATTTTGAAAATTAAGACAAAAGACATTGTTAAAGGAACTATTAAAACATTAGATAAAGGAGCAATAGCAACAGAAAGAACTAAAGATGAATTAGTCAATATAAAAGAGAAAGTGGAAAATGCTTATAGCAGTGAAAATGAAACTTATGACTATGCAAGTGATAAAGTAACTTATGTTGTTAATCGTTCTACTGATGAATCAATTAATGCTTTTAATAAAGTAGGTAAAAAATCAGTTGATACGACTAAAAATAACATTATAAAAACTAAACAAAAGATACAAGATTTTAAAATAAAACAGGCTCAAAAAAAAGATATTAAAACAAAAGTTGAAAAAGCAGGTAAATCAATAAAGACTGGTTCTAAACAAGCAGTTAAAACTCAAAAAGTTGTTATAAAGAATACAGAGAAAGTGGCAAAAGAAACTGTTAAGGCAAGTCAAAGAGCAAAACAAATGGCAATTCAGACGGCCAAAACAACTGTTAAGACAACTAAAGTGACAGTTAAAGCAACAATATCTGCAATTAAAGGTATTATAGCAGCAACAAAAGAATTAGTGTCTGCTATAATTGCAGGAGGTTGGATAGCAGTAATAATTGTTATAGTCATTTGTTTAATTGGTTTACTAGGTAGTTCAGTATTTGGAATATTTATGAGTGGGCAAAAGACAAGTGCTAATGCAATTACAATGAATGAAGTAGTAGCAGAATGTAATCAAGAATTTTCTGATAAATTACAATCAATACAAGATACCAATCCTCACAGCGATTATGTTTTAGAGGGAAGTATGGCAAAATGGAAAAATGTTCTTTTGGTTTATACAGTTAAACAATCTAATGGACTAGATAAACAAGATGTAATGACTATTAATGATAGCAAGAAAAATAATATTAAAACTATATTTTGGGATATGAATACTTTAACATCAGAAGTGAAAACAGAAATGGTAACAGAGCAGGGAGTAAATACTAATGAACTTCCTAAACAAGTTGAAAAGAAAGTTTTGCATATAAAAATAACTTCTAAAAGTGTGGAAGAAATGAAATCTCAATATAATTTTAATATAACTCAGAATAATCAATTAGCAGAATTATCAAATGAAAAATATGCTAGTTTATGGAATGGAGTTATTTATGGTGGGACAGATTCAGGAGAGTATGTTAATTGGAGACAAAGTGGTGCTAGTTGGTCAAATATTAAAATTGGTAATACTAATAGTACAATAGGAAATATTGGCTGTCTTGTAACATCTATTGCAATATTAATTGAAAAATCTGGAGCAAATGTAACTATAAATCCTTTTAATCCTGGAACATTTGTAGAAGCACTAAATAATAACAACGGATTTGATAGTGGAGGCAACTTGCAATATGCAGCAGTAAATAAAGCAGTACCAAATTTTAAATATGTAGGCAATGTTAATTTAAGAAATAAATCAAGAACTGAAAAACTAGCATTGATAAATCAGTATTTTAATGGCGGTTATTATATTACTGCAGAAGTTAAAGGAGCAACAACAGGTAATCAACATTGGGTTGCTATAACAGGAATAAATGGAAATAATGTTATTATGGTTGATCCAGGTTCTGTACAAACAGATTTATGGAGTGCTTATGAGTTTAGTAAGACTTCACAATTTAATTATTTTCAAGCAAATTAATATAAAGAGATTATATTTTTAATAATATTGAAAATATAATCTTAATACATAGAAATAAAATTATAAATTTGATATAATATCTAATAAATTAGAACTGGTTATTGGAGGTAATATTATGCTTAATTTATTAGAGTTTTACAAAAAAAATATAAAACAAGATGATTATTATTATAGATTTTATAATCAATTGGTAACTGCACCAGAAAAAAGTAAATTAGAATTAGAAGAAATATTTGGGAGCAGTGGAGAAACTGATGATTCTTGTTATGAAGTATTTGATGAAGTAGAAGCAATTAGAAAACTAAGAGATTTATGTGAACCCAATCTGACATTTGATACAAATAATATGACATTATTTTATTTGGTGTGTTTTTATTTGAATAATTATGGTTATATGATTCAAGAATTCCCTAGCTTGTTAAAGAGACCACCTTTAAATCCTAGCAATTTTACAATAAATGATATTAGAAATATGGCATTTTCGTTGAAACTAAATGACGGGAATACGATTCATTATCAGACTAGAAGAAGAATTGTTGAAAATTTGCATTTTATAAAATCTGAAGAATGTAAAATAGATGATGACATTAATTGTAAGTTTCAAGAGATTTCAACAAGAAATGCTAGATTTGAAAATATGACTTTAGATGAAAGAATAAAAGAAATAATTAATTTAATAGAAAATTTATTAAAAAAAGATGGAAAATATCTAAAATTAGATTATGAAAAATTATCATGCGATTTTATAAATGAAAAAATAATAATTGATTATAAAAACAAAATGCAATGTTTTAGGCATTCAAGTGATGAATCATTAAAAGAAAGAAAGCAATATACAGATTTACAAAAATCTTTTATAGTAAATTATGGAATAATTATTTGTAATTTAATATATAAAAACAATTAAAAAAGAGGGAATTCCCTCTTTTTAATCTTCTATTTTATTAATATTAAACAAATCAGAATCATAAAATTCTTTCAATTCTATTTTTAATGTTTTACAGATTTTATAAATAATATAAGAACTAGGATTATCAACTGTATTAGAAAGAGTAGCTCTTAAAGTTGATGGAGCGATAGCAGATATTTCAGCAAGTTTATTTGGAGTATAACCGTATTTGTCACATAATTCTAATATTCTTTGACTTATTGCTTCTTTAAATAACATATAAACACCTCCATTATTAAATAAATGATAGCAGATATCGGCTTAAAATATGCACCGATATCGGTTGACTTTTAAAGGCGTATAATGTTACAATAGAATGCATATAGATTTCGCAGTAAAATAGTACTAGTTTAATAGTATATCTTTTATGCGAATTTTTTTTAAAATATTTCTTGGGAAAATATACTAAAAAGAAAGAGGTAGAATTTTATGGAAGGATATACAGAAAGTTTTATAATCATATTTATTATAATTGCAATAATTATTTTAACTTATTTCATAAATAAAAAAAATGAGGAGGAAGAATGTAAAAGAAAAAAAATAGAAATGCAATATAAAAAAGAACAAGAGGAAAAAGAAAAAGATATTAGAAAAAAAGAACGTATAATTTGGAATAAGGAAATAAAGAAAAATTTAACAATTAAACAGGTATTAATGCCAAATAAAAAATTAAAAGTATTAGTAGCAGATTACAATTCTGGAATGATAAGGATTACAGATACAATTTTAGAAAGTATGGGTATTGAAACTGAGTTAGTAAAAAGCGGATATGATATATTAGATTTAATTCAATCTGGTAAAAAGTATGATGCTATAATTACTAATAATATATTTAGAGGCTGTCCAGATAGTTATGTGATTTTAGATGAATTAAAATCAATTGCTGGATTTAGTATTCCTACTATTGTATTAACAGTTTCTATGAATCAAAGAAATCATTTTGTAAATGATCTAGGGTTTAACGAGTATATTGAAAAGCCTTTATCTGTTGATAAAGCAAAAAAAGTATTATGTTCAGTTATTAATGACTTAAAATTCACTAAATATAAAAAGTAATAAGAGTGAGTCTTATTACTTTTCTTTTCTTCCAAATAAATTATCAATAGAAAAAGGTTTATAAATTTGTGTTAAATTATATAAAAATGTTGTAGGGATAAGATTAACAGTATTTTCATAATGAGCATATGCTGCTTGACTTGTATTTATCTTATTAGCTACTTCTTCTTGTGTCATTTGATTTTGTTTTCTTAACAATCTTAAATTTTTTGCTACTTGTTCTATATTAATAGTTATAGGAAAATATTCTTTATTTACTTTTGTTAATCCAAATAAATAATCAAGGCTAAATTTATAATGTTTAGCGTATTCAATTAGTCTTCTTATTGGAATAGTATCTTTTCCAGTTTCCCAACCAGATACAGTAGAAAAGTTTATATTAAAGAATTCAGCTATATCTTTTTGCTTTATATCTAAAATTTCTCTACTTTCTTTAAAGTTTTTTAATATCATTTTTATCACCTGATATTATTATTTCATTAACTTGTGCTAATATTATATTTCTAGGGGAAATGGACTAAAACTATTGTAAAAAAATAATTTGGACTTTTGTCATGAATATGATGTCGTTTATTGTAAAAACAATGTTTTTATGATATAATTTTTTATATAAATTTAAATATTTTTAGACAATTTATATGGTAAATGTTTTTAAGAATATAATTAATAAAAACTTTTAAAATTATAATGAAAAGGAGTAATTAGAATGAAAGAAATAAATAGTACAACTTTAGGTTATGAAGATAAATTATGGCAAGCTGCAGATAAGTTAAGAGGAAGTATGGATGCTGGAGAATATAAGCATGTTGTATTAG
>CAZDPV010000015.1:0-35950 GCA_964507565.1 uncultured Clostridium sp. | reverse complement strand
TATTTTATTCATATTTTTTTTATTTTTATATTGATTTATTTGGTAATTTATGTTATTATTTTGTTGGTGTTATTGTTTGTTTCTAGATATATTATGTATCTATCATATTATTTGTATTTTCTTATATTATTTATTTTCTTATATCATACATCTTCCCTTATATTGTTTGTTTTATATTTATCTTGAATTTGGAGGTCTCATGTTTAAAATTTGTTCTAAGGTTTATTCATCTTTTTTTATTTTTATGATTATGTTGTCATGTTTATTTATTCCTATAATTTTTACATATAAGAATATGGATTCTGCCGGTAATATCACAAATTCTGATTTTATAATTTGTTTAGATGATTTTATTTGGCCTATTCCTGGTTATACTAAAATTTCTTCATACTTTGGAAATAGACAAAGTCCCACTCTTGGAGCTTCTTCTTATCACTCTGGTCTTGATATACCTGCACCAGAAGGAACTCCTATTTATGCAATAGATGATGGCATTATTTCTTTTGCCTCTTGGGGTGCTGGAGGTGGTTATACTATAACTATGTCTTTAGATAAATATACTGATATTTCTGTTTCTTACTGTCACTTATCTCCTGTTATGTACGTTAAAGTTGGGGATTTTGTTGAAAAAAATGATAAAATTGCAACAGTTGGTCCGAAGAATGTATATGGAGTGACTAATAATCCATATAGAGATTCTAATGGTAATCCTACTAATGGTGCAACTACTGGTTGTCATCTTCATTTTACAATAAAAAAGAATTCTTCTGCTGTGGATCCATTAAATTATTATATATTGGAATAATAAAAAAAATTCAGCCATAAGCTGAATTTTTTAGTTTAATAAGTTACATATCATCTTCATTATTATCTTTTTTTATGTTTTCCTGTTTTTTTAATTGATTTCCTTTTTGGTCATCATTCTTTTCATTTAATCTGCTATTTTTATTATGATCAATTTCTGAATTTGAAGATGCTTTTTTATTTTGCAAATTACTGTTTTGATTCTTGGAGTTGATATTTTCAGATTCTATTTTTCCCTCATTCTTGTTTTTCTCTTGGAAAAATCTATAATCTTTTTCATCTTCTGCAACCGATGGTATTTTTATTTCATCATCTGAATCATTATAGCAGTGAGAGCCACATGAGCCACATTTTCCAGAACATTCTGAATCATCCCAATCCAATTCTATTATATTATGGCACTTTGGGCATTCAATTTCGTCTTCGTCCTTAAAACTATCATCCGTTACAAATTCATGTCCACAATATGGACAAACAATTTCGAATTCATAATCATCATTGTCATGATTGCATTCACAATTATATGAACATATTTTATCAACATCATTGTCATGGTCATCTTCATCATCTTCATCATCGATATACATATCATCTTCTATTTGCTCAATGCTCTTTTCCATCTTTTCGACTTTTCTTTCTAATCTACTTTGATGTTCTTCCATTGTTTCTAATAGCTTATCAATTGTATTCATAAATAACAATGTTAATTCCGAAATTTTACCCTTTACAAACTCAAGGTCTTGTGGGTTTTTCAACTTGTTTTCTATGTCTTCAAGTATTTCTTCATATTTCTTGCTTAAATCAGCCATAACAATTCCTTTCATTAAACTCTTTCCATATATTCACCTGTACGAGTATCTACTCTAATCATATCTCCTATATTGATGAACATTGGAACAGTTAATTCATAACCATTTTCAAGTGTAGCAGGTTTTCCTGATGTTGTTGTTGTATTTCCAGCAAATCCAGGTTCTGTATATTTTACTTCAAATTCAACTGAAATTGGAAGTTCAATAGAAAATACATTTCCCTTATATGAAAGAAGTTTTACATTCATGTTTTCTTTTAAGAATTTTAAGCTGTCTCCTAATTGCTCTTTATTTAGTGGAGTTTGCTCATAAGTTTCATTATCCATGAAATAATAAATTCCTTCTGATTCATATAAATATTGCATTTCTTTCTTTTCGATTTCTGCTGCTGGAAATTTTTCAGATGGGTTAAAAGTTTTTTCAACTACACTTCCTGTTATTGCATTCTTTATTTTTGTTCTAACAAAAGCTGACCCCTTTCCTGGTTTTACGTGTTGGAATTCAACAACTCTATAAACATTTCCATCCATTTCGAATGTTGTTCCATTTCTAAAATCTCCTGCTGAGTATACTGTTGCCATTATTATTACCCCTTTCTCAATTATTATTCAATTTTTAACATATAGTCCATTTTACACCAAAACGACCTAAAAATCAAGTGTTTTGATTATTTATTTTCTAATCAATCCTCTAATTTTAATCTTTTTTTCTATTTATATAGCCCTCCAAAATATAAACTGCTGATATTGTATCAACAATTTCTCTCTTTTTTTTGTTATTTACATTTAGAAAATTCATTGTTTTATGTGCTTCAACAGTTGTAAGTCTTTCATCAATTTTTATGATTTGAATTTTATTAAATCTTGACTTAAGTTTATGTATAAAAGCTTCTGTTTTTTCGGATCTTTGGCTTATTGTCCCATCCATGTTTAATGGATTTCCTATTACAAATGTATCTATATTATATTCAGTTAAAATTTGTTCTATTCTTTTTAGAATTACTTTATCGCTTCCATTAGAATTTATTGTTTCTAATCCTTGTGCAGTTATTCCTAATTCATCAGTTAAAGCAAGACCTGTTCTTGCTTCTCCATAATCTATTCCTAATATTCTATTCATCTACTTTTATATATTCCTTAACCATTTTTTCTAATAATTCGTCTCTTTCTATTTGCCTTATTAAATTACGTGCTCCATTATGACTCGTAATATATGTTGGATCTCCTGAAAGGATATATCCAACAATTTGATTTATGGGATTATATCCCTTTTCTTTTAGGTCATCATATACTTGTTTTAAAATCTCTTTAGATTTCACATTTTCTTCTCTTTCAACAGTAAAGCTCACTGTTTCATCTGTAGCCATAAAAACCTCCTTATAATGTTTTAGTATTTGTTTTACAAAGTGTTTATTGTATCATCATCTGATGAGTCTATGTATTCTTCAATTTTCTTTAATGCTCCATCTAATGATGTACCTTTATAATATGTAGAAATAACAACTCTCATTTGAGGTGAAATACTATTATTTTCTTTTTCTTCCTCAGATATATCCGGTTTATCTCTATAAAAATCTTGTGCATATATTACCTTTAGACTTTCGACTTTTTCCTTCATATCAGTCATGAAGCTAACTACACCATCAACATCAACTCCTGAAAAGACTATGGCAAATTTAGGTCCCATATATCTTACAAAAATATAATTGCTAGCAAGATTTTTCTTAACATAGTCTGACACTGCTGTAATTACACAATCTCCAGTATTTCTACTTATTTTTGTGTTTATATTTGGTAGATTAGTAATTTTGAATAGACAAACTGCAGATGTTGTATATTTATCTATCGTTTTTTTACCCTCACCATATAAATACTCTTCAGATTTTAATCCAGAATATAAATCATCTCTAACAATATTTTCTATCGTTGATTGCTTTTCTACAGTTCTTAAAATTGTTACAATGTTATTTCTTACTACCTCCAATATTGTGGTATCTAGCTTATCAAATTCGTGTGGTCTGCTACCTTCAATTATCCAATATCCTATATAAACATTATCAACGTATAGTGGAAAGAATATAGCACATTTAGCTCTACCAAATTCCATTTTTTGATATGGTAATTTTTCATTTTCATTGTTTACAGTGACATATTTAGGGATAGCAGTTTTTATGCTATCTCCAAATACAGGATCACCTTGTAGATTTTTAAGTGTGTCCCAATGCTTTTGGTCTACATTTGATGCCTTTACTACATATTCTGCTCCATTAAAAACTACAATAGTCGAATATTTTATAGAATATTTATTTATCAATATATCATTTATATTTTCTAATTTTTCATCAATATTGGAACTTTCACCTAATGTATTCATAAATTCTTGTAATACATTTAAGCTAGTAATTCTTTGATTCAAATTGGAAAATGTATCTATTTTTTTGTGTACTGAGTAATTATATACCATCAGTATCATAACTATAATTACTAATATTATTATAAAGACTAATGCCAAAAGTTATCACCTCTTTTTTAATATTTATTTGTTCTCATTTTGTTTAGTGTATCGTTTACATTATTTGAAAATTTCATGCTTGAGTTTTTACTTCCCCAAAAATTCTTTTTATTATTTTCGTAATTTCCATACTGTTTTTGACTATACTGATTATTATTATTACTTGAAATTAATGGATATACCATGTTTTTTAGTTGTTCTAGACTTGCTAGGAAATTTTGCGAATATCCTGCTAAACTTAATTGGCACATTGCAATAGATTCAAGGTATCTTGCATACGTCTGCTCTTCAAATGGAATAACAGTATTTTTGATTGTATTAGGATTAAACAAATCTCTTTGTAGTGTCATTGATGGTTCATTGTATTTTGACATTCCACCTATAATCATCTTATCATCTAATCTTTTCATTTTAATATATTTATTTATTATTATTCTTAGTTTGCTTTCATCTAATATGTTTTTTAGCTTTAAATTACTTAAAAATTGTGTTAATGGTTGAATTGTGAAAGCATCCATAGATTGAACTAAATATATTTCATTTGAAAATACAAAATATGATTCTTCAGTTTCAAAATCACAGTCTAAAAGTATAACTTCAAAATTATTTGATGCATTCTTCGTAATTTTATTTGCATCATGTGTTTCTTGCATTCCTTCTGGTAATTCTGTGAATACTGTTAGATTTCTGTTTACATTTATTCCTTTCATTATTCCATTTTCTAAGTTAGTCATACTTTCTGTTGCAATTCTCATAAGTTCAGGTTCGTTATCTGTAAACATATAATATGAATTTTTATTTTGAGTTAAGTCAACAATTGCCGTATTTATTCCACTCTGTGAGAGCAATTGAGCTAAGTTATTCACTATAAAAGATGTTCCGTTTTTAGTTGTTCCTACAAATGCAACTACTTTGCCATTTCCAACGATTACATTATTATTTTCATAATTTTTTGTTTGTTGGTTTCTTGTTAAATTCATATTTTCATACTGCATATCTGCATTTCCATTTGAATTCATACTTTTATATTGCATGTTTTCATCGTTATTTAGGTTAACATTCTGATATTGCATATTATTATTTGGATTTTGAATACTACTTTGATATTGAATATTAGTTTGTTTCGTATTAGAACTCTCTAAATCTTTTCTATTCATATTTGAGTTTTCAAAACTATCCATCATTCCATTTTGATTATATATATTTGTATCATAAGAATTTATCTGGTTATAACTTGCTTCATATGGATTCGAGTTTATGCTTTGAGTTATATCATCATCAAAATCATTTAATCCCGGTAAAGTCATAGCATCATTTTCGTTTGCTCCATTTATGTTTGAAGCATCTTCATCTAATCCAAATAAGTTTAATGGTTGAGAATCTTCTTGTAATTCATTATTTTCATTATCCATGTTTCTGCTTAAATTCATATTTTCATCATTATCTTGTAAATTTATGTTGTTAACTGATTCGCCTATTTGCTCTACATTAGGTGTGCTATCTGTTTTTTTAGGTCTGCCTCTTCTTTTCTTCTCGATAACAGGTTCTTCAATGTTATTCTGTTCTTCTATAACCTCTGGAATTGCATTTTTCTTAGGTCTGCCTCTTCCCTTCTTTACAGTTTGAATAGGTTCTGGTTTAACAACTTGTGTCGGCTGTATTTGAGTTTCAGAAATGTTATTTGTATAAGAACCATTATTATTTTTTTTGCTCACGTTCATAGAAGAGTTTTGATTAACTCTGCTTTCTTCTGATCCTATTATTGAAGTATTTTGATACATTTTATTTTCCATAGCATTATTAGATGTATTATCTTCAATACCTGGTAGTACTCCATTTTGATTAAAAATATCATCTCCAATATTATTATAAGAAGGTGTTTTAGCTCTATTTTGAATCTTTCTTACATTATTTGTATTCATAGTTGATGGTATAATAACCGGCTTTGTTAATTTTGGCTTTTCTAGATCTTTTTCTAAAAAGTCAATAGTTGCTGGATTTTTTGGATTATTATTAGTTTTGTATTGATTATATTTTCCATTTGATAATACAGTTCCATTTATCATTAACTTTTGATATTTTGGAGAGTTAGCCTCTAAAATTGCTTTAATTTCCATAGGTAAGAATTTTACAATTATTCTTAATTGAGTATCATCATATTGCTCAGCAATACTATCAAAACTTTGTACACATTTTTTTTCATTTGTTCCTATTTTTTTATAATGAGCTAATATGTTTTGTATTTCTGATTCTTTAACTTCTTCATCATTTTCGGCTTTATAATCTACTTGGTCAGATTCTAATTTATAATATCTTTTTGCTTCTTTTTTACTGCGTGGTTTGTTAATTAAGTTACAAACCGATTCAACACTTCTATCGTTTTCAATAAGTGCATTATAAATTCCAATTCCAAATAATTTTACAAGTAGTTGATCCGATTTCGTTCTTCTATCAGAGCAAATAAGAATAATAGGGATATCTTCACCTGTTGGTTTTGATGCCTCATCACTTATTCCATCTAATTTTTCAAATAAAAACTTATCAACAGCTTCATAATTTCCATTTGAAATTGGCTCTAAATCCTCTCCAATTACAACTGCATCATACGTTTTATCATTTTGTAATTCTTTTATTATTGCATTAAAGTAATATACGTTTTTGCTAGTTATAATCTCCTTATATTTTTGTTGATACCTATTTACAACTGATGTTGTAATATTATCATTACTTACTGCAAATAAAACTTTCATTCGTTTAACCCCTCCAACCTTTTACTACGATTGCAAATACAAGTGGTAATACTTGACATATTACAAATAATGTAATAATTGCTATCATTGTATTAAATCCTTTATCTCTTGACTCTAAGTGTCTAATTCCAATTACATATTGATATATAGCGCTAATTGCTAATCCTAAAAATCCAAGCGGAATACTATATATTCTAACTTTGTTTAATATGTATGCAACAACTCCATAAGTGTCGCTTCCGTATGCAACTTTATAATCTTCCATTGACTTTAATTCATTTTCTTTAATTTCAACTAATTTACTCTTTGTTTCATTTGATATCATTTCATTTGAACTTTCGTTAGTAGCATATACAAAACTACCTGAAAATATACAAACGAAGGCGAGTAAAATAAATACTGCGTTTTTTATTACGTTTTTCATAAAAATTCCTCCTCATATCTTATATAATAATACACTAAGTTTTATAAAATAGCAAGTAAAATTTTATAATTTGTTATATAAATACATCATCCATTTATACACAGCATTTGCCCAATTTGTGTCAGTTGCATAAGATTTATTTACAGCTGTTAAAGTTGAACCTTTGTAATATGTCCCACTTGCATATTCTCCATTGTAAATTGGAGTTCCCTTAGGATTTATATAATATTTTACAAATACTCTTGAAACTAAATCTATTCCAGCCGAGTAAGATTCGAATAAGTTAGCTTTTCCATAAGGATCACTATCATAAGCTCCATATCCAAATAAATTCTTTTTGTTTAACGAAATTGCTGAAGTTCCCCATCCGCTTTCATGAATTCCAACTGCAGCAACAAACAAGCCATTCAAATTATATTGTTTCTCTGCGTAATAAAAGTATTCTGCATTTTCTGTAAATACATTTTGTTTATCATTTGAATCATTTGAAAGTATTTTTTTGAATTGTTCTAATGACAATCCACTTTTTTTGTTTAGAAGCATACTAAATCCTAAATTCTGAGTTAATTCTTCTTTAGTATATTGGGCATTATTTTCATCACCATCGCTATTAGCATTTGGATTGTAATATGTAAAACTATCTTTCTGTGCCCATCCTATATATCCCTGATAGTCTACATAATACCAGTCTTCTTGTTTTGCTTTTAGAGTAACTTTATCACCTTTTTTTATTGTGATGAGTTTTTCCGCTGTCTCACCTGGATCTACCCTAATCGTTAAGCTGATTGATGTAGCTTCTAACACATCTCCTACTATTGGAACATAATTATTTGAATAGGATGCTGTTCCTATTTCAACTATTTTATCTTGTGAAACCTTAGTTATTTCCGATGATATTTGATTTGATGAAACTAATTCACCATTTTTATAATAGTTTTTTACTATTGCGTTTTGTTTGCCATCTGCCCCTTCTTGAATAGTTTGCATTTTTCCCTTTGATAGTGAATTGTTTTCTCTATATTGTGTTGTAAAATCAACATCTGTTTCTATCTTTTCAATCTTTTCGATTATAACATCTTTTTCATTATTGCTTATTATGTCATCTAGTTTTACTGTTTTAGATTTATCCTGTTTTGTAATTGGAATTGACAAATTTATATCTTTTGAATTTGATTGCAAGCCATTCTGACTATTTTGTTTTGCTTGTCCGTACGAAATATTTTTTGTTATTATAATACCAAAAATAATAGCTATAACTAGGGCTACGGCTATTATAAATATGATTATGTATTTTGATTTTAGTTGCAGCTTTTTCATATTAGTCTCCTTATAAATTTAATAAATTCTATTAAATTATTTTATATGGATTGAATTTAAGATAATCTGAACTTACCAATTTAAGATTTATTCCTTCAAAATTTCCCTCTACTGCTTCTTCGTGAGATTTTCCATGAAGATGTCCATATATACAATTTTTAATTTTATATCTTTTCATGAGCTCAATGTATTCACTTGCTTGTCTACTATCTATCATTGTTTTAGTAATAGGTGGATAATGCATAGCACATATTATTTCTTTGTCTTCACCATATTTTTCTATTCCATCTTTAATTGATAATTCTAATCTATTAAGCTCCCTATTATGCATTTTCTGGCTATTTTCACTTTGCGTAAAATTCCATCCTCTTGTTCCAACAATAATTTTATTTTCATATTCAAAACTTGTGTTAAGAATAAAATCTATGTTTTTTATATTTTTTTCTTTCAAAAATTTTTTCATACTTGTTAATGTTGTCCACCAATAATCGTGATTTCCCTTTATAAATAATTTATATCCTGGCAAATCATTTAAAAATTCAAAATCTTTTTCAGTATCTTTTAAATGCATAGCCCAAGAAAAGTCTCCAGGCAATATTACTAAATCTTTTTCTTTTATTTCTTTTTTCCAATTTTCTTTAATTTTATTTTCATGATTTTCCCAATTATCTCCGAAAATATTCATTGGCTTATTTTCATTAAAAGATAGGTGCATATCTCCTATTGCATATATTGCCATTTTTTCTCCTTCTTATTTCTTTATTCTGGTAATTTTAAATCTGGAATTGCATTTAGTTCTAATCCATCAATTTTTCCATTTAGGTAATTATAGTATCCAGCTGAAGCAATCATCGCGGCATTATCTGTGCAAAGTTTTATATCTGGCATATATATTTTTAAGTTTTCTTTTGCTCTCAATTCGTCAAATTTCATTCTAATATAACTATTAGCGGATACTCCTCCAGCTAAAACTACAGTTTTCAAATCTGTTTCTCTTATAGCCTTTTTAACATTGTCTAATAGAATTTCAGTTACAGTTTTTTCAAAACTAATACATAAATTTGCTTTATTAACTTCAGGATTTTTATGATGCAGATTTATTACAGCTGTTTTTATTCCGCTAAAGCTAAAATCCATATTATCAAAATGCGTTTTTGGTAATTCTATTACTGGGCTTCCTTCTTTTGCTAGCATATCTATCTTAGGTCCACCTGGATATCCAAGTCCAATTACTCTTGCAACTTTATCAAATGCCTCTCCAATTGCATCGTCTTTTGTTCTGCCTAAGACCTCAAAATCAGTATATGTTTTTACATGAATTATTTGAGTATTTCCTCCAGACATCATTACACATATAAATGGTGGTTTAAGTTCTGGATATGTAATATAATTAGCTGCAATATGTCCTTCGATATGATTTGTTCCAACAAGTGGTTTATTTAGTGCATAGCTTAATGCTTTTCCATACGATAATCCTACTAAAAGTGCTCCAACAAGTCCAGGGCCATACGTACATGATACAACATCTATATCACTAAATTCAATTCCAGCTTGTTTAATTGCTTCCTTTGCTACAATTGAAACATTTTCAATATGATTTCTAGAAGCAATTTCAGGCACAACTCCTCCATAAAGAGTATGTATTGCTATCTGTGTATTTATTATATTTGATAAAACTTCTCGTCCATTTTTTACTATTGCCACAGAAGTTTCATCACAACTTGATTCAATTCCTATTGTTAATATGTCTTTCACTTTGTTATCCTTTTTATTTTATTTTTATATTTCTTTTAGCTATCTGTTCTACATACTAATTCCAGCAATTGCACTAACCAATTTCATTAGACTTGTACTTACCAATCTAATTGCAGGTGAAATTATGATGCTTGCAATAGGTGTAATCCAAATAACTACAAATATTATATATAACAGTCTCGAATTATTTTCATACCAAACTTGCGCTTTTCTAGGCAAAAATGCTAATAATACTTTTGAACCATCAAGTGGTGGTAATGGTATTAGATTGAATATTCCAAGGCCTATATTCATTGAAATTGTATATTCTATAATTGTTAAAATTACATTTCCAACTGTTGTCGTTAGGACGAATGTTCTTGCAAATGCTAATAATAATCCATATATTATCGAAAATACTAATGCTAATAATAAATTCATTGCAGGACCCGCTATTGATACAATTGCATTTCCTTGTTTGATAGAAACCTTTCTATTAAAATTGTTTGAATTTATTTCAACTGGCTTTCCCCATCCAAATCCCGCAAATAGAAGTAGTATTACACCCATAGGGTCTAAATGTGATAGTGGGTTTAAATTTAATCTTCCTTGTCTACGTGGAGTATCATCTCCAAGTTTGTCAGCAGCCCATGCGTGTGCATATTCATGAAACGTAATTGCAATCAATATTCCTGGAATTGACAATATCAAACCCAAGAGTGCTCGTGGGTTTGATATATATGCAGATAAATTTTCTATTATTAGTACCGCTAATAAAATAAACATAAATGGATTACTTGAAAAATTCGAAAAAAACATTTTATTCTCCTTGCTTTTTATAGTTTTAATTAGTCTGCCATTGGTTTCATTGTTGGAAATAATAATACATCTCTAATAGAAGCTGAGTCTGTTAACAACATTACTAGTCTATCGATTCCCATTCCCATTCCACCTGTTGGAGGTAAGCCAATTTCAAGAGCGTTAACATAATCATTGTCCATCATACCAGCTTCTTCATCTCCATTTTCTCTAGCTCTAATTTCATTTAAAAATCTTTCATATTGATCAATTGGATCATTTAATTCTGAGAATGCATTAGCATATTCTCTTCCACCGATAAATAATTCAAATCTTTGTGTCATAGCTGGATTTCCAGCAACTTTTTTTGCAAGAGGTGAATTTTCTATTGGATATTCATAAACAAAAGTTGGTTGTATCAATGTTTCTTCAACCTTCTCATCAAATACTTGTGCAATAATATCTCCTCTAGTTTTCTTTATTGGATCAATATCTATGTGTAAATCTGATAATATTTTTTGTGCTTCTTCATCAGAATTAACGGTATTAAAGTCTATACCTGTTACCTCTTTAACCGCATCTATCATTGTAATTCTTTTCCATGTTGGAGCTAAGTTAATATCAGTTCCTTGATATGTTATTTGTAATTTTCCTAAAACCTTCATTGCTATTTTGGTAACTAGTTCTTCGGTCAAATTCATCATATCTTCTAAGTTTTGATATGCTGAATATAATTCAATACTTGTAAATTCAGGATTATGTTTAAGATCCATTCCTTCATTTCTAAAGATTCTACCTATTTCATAAACTTTTTCAAATCCTCCAACAACTAATCTCTTTAAGTTAAGTTCTGTAGCAATTCTTAAATACATATCTATATCAAGTGTATTATGATGTGTAACAAATGGTTTAGCTGTTGCTCCTCCAGAAATTGTGTTTAATATAGGAGTTTCAACTTCCAAATATCCTTGTTCATCTAATATTCTTTTCATTTCTTTTATTATTTGTGTTCTCTTAATAAATGTGTCTTTTACTTCTGGATTCATTATTAAGTCAACATATCTTTGTCTGTAACGTAAATCCGTATCTTTTAGTCCATGAAATTTTTCTGGTAATGGCTTTAGAGATTTAGAAAGTAATGTTACCTCTTTTGCATGGATTGAAACTTCACCTGTTTTTGTTTTAAATACAAATCCAGTAATCCCAATTATATCCCCAATGTCATCTTCTTTAAATTGTTTATAGCTTTCTTCTCCTAAATCATTTATACTTACGTAGCTCTGAACTTTTCCTTCTCCATCTTGTATATGGCAAAAAGATGCTTTACCCATTATTCTTTTTCCCATTATTCTTCCAGCTACTGTTACATCTTTTCCTTCAAGTTCTTCAAAGTTATCTACTATTTGTTTGCTTGTATGTGTTCTGTTAAACTTAGTTATTTCAAATGGATCTTTTCCAGTTGCTCTTAGATTATCTAATTTTTCTCTTCTTACTGCCATTAAGTGATCCATATCTAGTTCTTGATTTTCTGCTTGATTGTTTATGTTATTATTTTCTTCCATTACCGATTCTCCTCTATATTTTTCTCATATAAATTAATGTTATTATATGAATAATATTATACCACTATTTGCAACATTTTGTAAACCTTTTTTGCACATTAAAATTTATGCTGATTTTCTTAATTCTCTAGCATGCTCTCTTGCAATATCCGTAATATCTCCATTTGAGATTCTTGCAATTTCATCAATAATTTCATTTTCTTTTAATTGCTTAATCACTGTATGAGTTCTAGTATTTTCGGTTACCTTGCTAATAAAATAATTATTGTCACCTTTAGCAGCAATACTTGCCTGATGTGTAATGCAAATAACTTGATGATTTTTTCCAATTAATTTTAGTTTCTGCCCAACCGCTTTTGCCGCTTTTCCACTAATTCCTGTATCTATTTCATCAAAAATAAGTACAGGAGTACTATCAGTATTAGCTAGCACTGTTTTTATAGCAAGCATTATTCTAGACATTTCTCCTCCAGAAGCAATCTTTTCAAGCTCTTTCATATCCTCTCCGACATTAGTTGTAATATAAAATTTAACTTCATCTATTCCATTTTTATTAAATTCCTCAACAGCCTGTACTTTAGAGTAGAACTTTGCGTTTGGCATTTCTAAGTCTTTAAGTTCACTATTTATTTTGTCACTTAATATTTCAGATATAGTTTCTCTTATTTGATGCATCTCTTTAGCAATAGATTTCATCTTTTCAGTAACTATTTCTAATTCATTTTTCAACTTATTGTTATACTCGTCCAAATTATTAATTCTTTCTATTTCTTTTTTGGTAGAATCTTTATATTCTAAGATCTCATTTGTACTATTTCCGTATTTTCTTTTCAAAGAAGATATTAGATCTAATCTTTCTTCTACTTCATCTCTTTCATTATCGTCAAAATACATTTCTTCATTCATATCAGACAAGTCTCTTGAAAACTCTTCAATTTCATAATAAATGTCTTTAAGTTCTGAAAGTTTTTTTCCATACTTATCATTTATGGATTCAATTTTATCTATTGACTTAATTGAACTATTTATAAAGTCAACAGCTTTTTTACTGCTTTCATTAGCTTCATTTAAGCTCTTAGCAATTTTTTCAGAATTTTCGTACATAATACTTTTTTCTCTAAGCTCATCTTCTTCATTAACTTTTAAATTTGCCTTTTCAATTTCATCATATTCATATTGTAGTAGAGCAAGCTGTCTTTGCTTTTCTTTATCATCTCCAAGATTTGCTTTTAATTCTTTTTTTATTTGAATATATTTAGAATATTCTTCTTTATATACTTTTAGTTTATCAGTTAGTTTATTATCACAAAAATTATCTAAATATTTTATATGATATTTAGAATCTAATATTTTTTGATTGTCATTTTGTCCATGAATATCAATAATATTTTTCATGAAGTCTCTTAATTCTGTAACCGTAACGAGCCTTCCATTTATCTTACACGAGTTTCTCCCATTTGAATGAATTTCTCTGCTTACAATAATGTTATTTTCAATTGACAACTCATTTTCTGGTAAGAATAAGTTTATTTCAACAAAAGAGTATTCTTCTCCTTTTCTAATCATATCTTTAGAAAATCTTCCACCTGAGATACTATTTATTGCATCAATAATTAAAGTTTTACCAGCTCCCGTTTCACCGGTAAAAGCATTAAAACCCTTGTTTAAATCTACAGTTAAATCATCTATAATACCAATATTTTTAATATGTAAAGTAGTAATCATAAAAAACCTCCTAGCATTTAAGAACTTTTGTTTGCTTTATTATACATACATTTGTTCGTAATGTCAAGAAGTTTTAAAAAATTTTTAAAACAATATTAAATTAGTAATTTCATAAATACAGTTAAATTGCTCACATACAATTGATATATAAATGGAAAGTAACATTAGATAACAATAATTCTTTTATCAGATTTAGTTAGATTTGTAGCAGACATATTATTAACTAACACCGTGTCTTCTATTCTAATTCCAAACTTACTTGGAATATAAATTCCAGGCTCATTAGTAACTATCATATTTTCTTTCAAAGTGTAACCTGTTTTATAGCTTAGGTATGGTATCTCGTGAACTTCAAGCCCTACACCATGCCCTAAAGCATGAATTAATCCATAATTATGTGCATAAAATTCATCTTGAACACCTTTTGAAATTATTTTACCGTCAGCCCCATTTTTAATTTTATTAAATGCACGAATTTGACTATTTAAAACAAATTCATATAATTCTTTTTGTTCTTCTGAAACATTTCCAATAAAAAAGGTTCTAGTCATATCAGCACAATATCCATTATATTTTGCACCAAAGTCAATTGTTATTGTATCCCCATTTTGTATTATTCTGTTAGAAGGAACTGCATGTGGTTTTGAAGAATTTTCGCCACTTGCAACTATTGTGTCGAAAGCTACTCCATCTGCATCTTTTTCTATAAAAAACTTTTCAATTTCAAATGCAATTTGCCTTTCAGTCATTCCGATTTTTATGTATTCTAGTAAATGTATAAAGCACGCATCTGTTATCTCACAGGCTTTTTCTATACTTTTAATTTCGTCTTGTGATTTTATCATTCTCATTTTTTCAACAATTCTATTTGTCTCTACCGCTTCTTTTAGTCTAAATCTTCTAATTATATTATTATATTGAACATATGTAACAAAATGTTCTTCAAACCCAACTCTATTACACATTTGAAAAAATGCTAAATAATCATTTTCTGTAACATTCAAACAATCATAGGTATTTATTTCATCTTCTATTGTAATAACACTACTTACAGATTCAATAAATCTTGCATCTGTTATAAATACTGTCTCGTGCTCATTAAGAAGTAATGTTCCTTCAGCTTGTACTCCTATTAAATATCTAATATTTACAGGATTCATAATTATAAGTCCATCCAGTTTTTCTTGTAACATTTTCTCTCTAAGGCTTTTAATTCTGCTATTCATTAAATCATCCCCCTTAACTACATATTATAAGTTCCTAGAGTAAATATTTTTAATAATATAAATAACATCATATTATGAGGTACTACCATTACAACAAAAGTTGCAAGTATTATAAAAGGTCCAAATGGAATGTACTCATCTGTTTTCTTCTTCTTAGATATAAGTAGTATAACGCTTATTATTGCACCCAGTAAAAAAGAAATAACAGAAATCATTATTGTACTTGAAAATCCAAAAATAAGACCTAGTGCTCCCATTAGTTTTACGTCTCCGAATCCCATTGCTTCCTTACCCGCAATAGCTCCTCCAATTAAGGTAATTAGCAAAAATACGCCAGCTCCTACAAGCAATCCTAATATCTTATCAAGAAATAAATTTATACTTGATAAACCTGCAATAAATGTAAATATAAGGCCAACTTCAAATATGCTAAGAGTTAATCTGTTTGGTATTATTTGTTTTCTATAATCTATTACAAAAGCCGAAATAAACATTGGAGATAAGATTAGATACTCCAATAATTTTATTTGCCATCCAAAAAAGTATAATAAAATCACATAAATAATTGCAACTGAATACATCATTTTACAATTTATTTTTAGATGTGTTAAATATTCTTTAAAAAATTCTTTGCAAATTACCTTTTGATGATTTTCCATTCTAGAATTTGCCCAGTCCAGAAATTGGCCTACTGCCAAGCCTAATAAACCTATGAAAAAATAATATAATATATGTATGTCATTTATGTACATAATTTCCTCCTAATTTAATCTTGCATTTTAAAAATTTATGTTATACTTACTTAATAATTTCTTTTCAATTTTTCTTTTTAATTCCGTTAGAAAATGCTTTTCTGGAGAAATTGGTTTTGTAATTATTGAAAACATTTTCATTCTATTTGCTCCTAGTACATCTGTAAATAATTGGTCTCCTATTTCAGCTATGTATTTAGGCTCTAGGCCTAGTATTTTTTTTGCTTTTTTTAGTCCTACTCTAAGTGGCTTCATAGAAAAAAATACATATTTAACATCCAATATTTTTGCTATATTTTCTACTTTATGTTTCTTTAAACTATTAGATGCTATACAAACTTTAATTTTTGCATTTTTTATTTTTTTTATCCATTCTTGTATATTATCTACTGGAACACTGTTTAAATCTATGAGTGTATTATCTACATCTAAAATAATACCTTTAATATTATTGTTTATTAAAAAATCACTTGATATATCTGTTACTTTTTCAAAAGCCGAGTTTGGTTTAAGCATATGTTTTCTCCTAATCTTTTAGTATATAACCATTATATTTGTTTAACAGCTTTCTGTCAATAAATTATTTGCAAAATCTATGATTTCCTATTGTAACTGTCATTGGTCTTGACCATATCCATTTGTTTGTTGCTGTATTGGGATTAAAATAATATACTGCCCCGTAACTAGGATCCCATCCATTTATTGCGTCTTGAGCAGCTTTTTTTGAAGTTGCATCTGGTGATAAATTGATTTGACCATCACTTACACATGTGAATGCTCCTGACTGGTAAACAACCCCTGCTACAGTATTAGGAAATCTACTATCTTTTACTCTATTTAGAATTACAGCAGCTACTGCAACTTGTCCATTATATGGTTCACCTCTTGATTCTGCATATACAAATCTACTTACTAAATTTAGATTGCTTGAATTTGTATTGTTAGATGAACTTGAAGAGCTTGATGAATAAATACCCATAGCTTGCAATGTTTTAGTTCCTGCAATTCCATCTACCGTAAGTCCGTTTTTTTGTTGAAATTTTTTTACAGCTGAAAGTGTACCACTTCCATAAATTCCATCTACACTCCCCAAATAATATCCCCAGTTCTTAAGCTTTGTTTGAATTTGTTTTACCTCATCCCCTCTTGAACCGTATTTTGAGAGTGCCTCTGAGACTTGATTTCTAATAATTATATTATATGTTAAAAATAACATTAGTGCCGTAATAAGTAATATACCTGCTTTAAATCTATTTTTCATAATAAAAACCTCTCTTGGAAGTTATTTTTTCCAAAAGAGGCTTTATTATACATTTAAAATATTCCTACAACGTTTCCATTGTCATCTATATCTATTTTTTCTGCTGAAGGAACCTTTGGAAGTCCCGGCATCGTCATAATTTTACCTGTTTTTACAACAATAAATTCTGCTCCTGCCTTTAATTCAACAGATGAAATGTGAATTTTAAAAGGCTCATCACATTCTAGATTTTTTGGATTATCTGAAAAAGAATACTGTGTTTTGGCAATGCATATAGGCACATTTTTATTTTTAATATTTTTTATTTGTTCATCAGCTTCTTCTGAATATTCTATTTCCTCTGCACCATATATTTTTCTTGCAACTTTTTCTATCTTTGTTTTTATACTATCTTCTAATTCATATGTATATTTTAATTTACATTTTTTTTCACAAATACTAACCACTTTATTAGCTAAATCTCTTGCACCATCTCCACCTTTTTCCCAATTTTCTAATAGGCTATATTCACAAATCCCTTCTAATGATTGTTTTAGAATGTCAATTTCTTCATCCGTATCATTAGTAAATTTATTTATTGCAACAATTGGATTTAGTCCAAAGTTTTTTATATTATTTATATGTTTTAATAAATTACTCATTCCCTTTTTTAAAGCTTCTTTATTTTCATTTGATGCTTCTTTAGATACACCGCCATGATATTTTAGTGCCCTTAGAGTTGCAACTATAACGACACAATCTGGTGATTTTTCTATGTTTCTGCATTTAATGTTCATGAATTTTTCAGCTCCAAGATCAGCACCAAAACCAGCTTCAGTTACAACGTAATCACCCATCTTTAATGCCATATTAGTTGCAATTATACTGTTACAACCATGTGCAATATTTGCAAAAGGACCTCCATGAATTATTGCTGGATTATTTTCTAAAGTTTGAACAAGATTTGGGTTTATAGCATCTTTTAAAATAACAGTTAGACTTCCTTCTGCCTTTAAATCTTTGCATGTAACAACTTCCCCTTTATCATTATATCCAATTATAATATTTCCAATTCTTCTTTTTAGATCTTTTAAATCCTTAGATAAGCATAAAATAGCCATTATTTCAGATGCAACTGTAATGTCAAAACCATCTTCTCTAGGAGACATGTTCTTTTCTCCAGAAAGTCCTATTTCAACTTTTCTTAAAGACCTATCGTTTAAATCAACACATCTTTTCCATGTTACTTTTTCAATATTTAACTCATTTCCTTGAAATATATGATTATCAATCATTGCACTAAGTAAATTATTAGCTGTAGTTATTGCATGAATATCTCCTGTAAAATGTAAGTTTATATCTTCCATTGGTGCTACCTGAGAATGTCCTCCACCAGTTGCTCCACCTTTTATTCCAAAAACAGGTCCAAGTGATGGTTCTCTTAATGCTAATATTGCTTTTTTTCCTATTTTATTTAATCCATCTGCAAGTCCTATAGACGTTGTTGTTTTTCCTTCCCCTAATGGAGTTGGATTTATCGCTGTAACTAAAATCAGTTTGCCATTTTTGTTGGTTTTAATCTTGTTATAGTACTCTAATGAAATTTTTGATTTGTATTTTCCATATTGTTCTACATAATCCTCTGGAATCTCCAATTTTTTAGTTATTTCAGTTATCTTTTTCAATCTTGCATTTCTTGCAATTTCAATATCATCCATTTTTAGCGTCCTTTCTGACTTATACTTTTTTATTTTATCATTGTCCTGTAATGTACTTTTTACGTATCCAATATTATTTTATGACTAAATATTTATAATAACTAACAAATAACCCCTGCAATAAATCCTAAAATTGCACCTGCTAATACTTGAAAAGGTGTATGCCCAGTCATCTCCTGCAGTTTTTCAACACCAGTAGTTTCCTGATTCATTAGTATATCATTTAATATATGTGCCTGTTTTCCAACAGCTCTTCTAACACCTGCAGCATCATACATTACCACTAATGCTAGAACAGCACTTATTGCAAATAATGATGAATTTACACCCTCATATTTACCCATCAACGTTGCTAAACTAACAACTACTGCAGAATGAGAACTTGGCATTCCACCAGCACCCCAAATTCTTCTAAAATTCCATTTCTTTGTTTTATTAAAATCATAAATAACTTTAAATAATTGTATTCCTAGCCACATTACAATGGGAACAATTAAAAATTTATAATCATTATAAAATGTTTTCATCTAGTTACTCCTCTTCCTTTTGCACAAAATTTTCTTCTTTTCCATCAATCAAAATTGTTATTTTTCTCTCTGCCTTGTCAAGTATTTCTTTACAATTTTTTGATAGTTCCATTCCCTCTTCAAATTTCTTTACTGATTCATCTAATGTTAAATCATCTTTTTCTAAATCTTTTGCGAGGTTTTCTAATTTATTCATGGACTCTTCAAATGTTAATTCTTTCATATTAAATTTATGATATAAAATTAAATATCATAACTCCTTACTTATTCTATTTAGATTTTTATAGGTTAATCTATAAACCGTTTGCTATTTACCTTTAAAATTTTAGCGTCTGCATCTCCATCAATATATTTAATATTTATATAATCACCAACCATTAAGTCATTAGTTTTGCTAATAATTTTAGAGTTTTTTTGAGTAATACAATAACCTCTTGTGAGTGTTTTTAAAGGACTCAGTGCATCTATCTTAGTAGTAGTCTTTAGAAATTCAGTTTTTTTACTCTCTAAGTTCTTTTTCGTGCTACTTATTATCCCTTTTATAGTACTATCTAATATCATATATTTTTCATTCAATCTTTGTAAAGGCTCCTTGAAAACCCTTCTAGTCATGCACTTTTCATATCTCATTTTCATGATTTCTATTTTTCGTTTCAGTTCAACTTTTAGTCTATTGTTATATGAGTCTATGTTATATATTACATCTTGAATGTTTGGAACTGCAAGTTCAGCTCCGGCTGATGGTGTTGGTGCTCTCAAATCAGATACAAAATCTGCTATTGTAAAATCAGTTTCGTGCCCCACAGCTGAGATAATTGGAATTTCAGAATCATATATTGCCCTTGCAACTATTTCTTCATTAAATGGCCATAAGTCTTCTAGTGAACCTCCGCCTCTTCCTACTATAAGTACATCTGCTAGCTTTTCTTCATTCATTTTTCTTATACCTTCTGCAATTTTTTCGCAGGCTCCTGGTCCTTGTACTGGAACAGGAAGCAATCTAATATGTACATTTGGATTTCTTCTAGTTGAGACATTTATAATGTCCCTAATTACAGAACCAGTTGATGATGTAAGTACTCCTATTGTTTTAGGATACATTGGAATTTTTACCTTATGAGATTCATCAAATAATCCTTCTAACTCAAGTTTAGATTTTAATTTTTCATAGGCCTCATATAAAGATCCTATTCCATCTTGCCTCATTGCTTTGCAATATATTTGATATACCCCATCACGTTCAAAAACAGAAACACTTCCAAGAACAAAAACTTTCATACCATCTTTAGGTATAAAAGTTAAATGTGGTGTATAACTTTTAAACATTACGCACTTTATAAGTGATTTTTCATCTTTTAAAGTAAAATAGATATGACCTGTATAATGTAATTTACAATTAGATATTTCACCTTTTACATACACATTATTTAATACCTCGTCACCATCTATTTTATTTTTTATATATTGATTTAATTCTTCTACAGTTATTGGGTTTATTTCCATGTTTTTTCCTTTACTTGTTTCAATTTAAAAATTAAACAAAAAATTTAATTGAAAATAAATAATTCATTTTTTTATTCTTGGGAAATATTGTTTTTCTTTACAATACTTGCAAGTACTCCATTAACAAAAGCTTTTGAATTATCATCACCATAAGCTTTTGATAGTTCAACAACTTCATTTATTACAACTTTGTAGGGAAGTTTTGAATATAAAATCTCATAAATACCAAGTTTTAATAGCGTTAAATCTATTTTTGAAATTCTAGATATAGTCCACTCATCTTTAATATTATCTTTTATTTGTTTTTCTATTTCATCATTATTTAACTTAATTCCATTAATTACATTTTTAATATATTTAATTGCTTCTTCATCAGCAATTCCTTCTTCTTTCAGAAACATCTCTGTTTGTTCAGCTTCATCGTTATCATTCATTAGTTGCAGACTGTATAACAATTTGAATCCTTCTTCTCTCGATTGCGATCTATTCATTCTATCCCCTTTACTATATTTTATCTATAAATTTTTTTAAACTTGTTTTAACATTATCTTTATTATGTTGAAAATAGTTTCCAGCCCAAATCCCCATTCCGATTAAGACTATTCCAACAATTATTCTATATAATCCTGTGCATGCTAAAATCAAGGCAATTATTCCACCAATTATAGCTCCCCAGTAATTAGTCATAAACTTTTTAAAGTTTTCCATAATATTATCCTTTCTAAATAATTATTCTTGTTTCATTTCTTGTGATTTAGTTTCTTCCACTTTTACTTCAACAGTTCTAACCTTTACATCAACAGAATTTAATTCTAAATCAGTTGATTCTTTTACAACCTGTTTAATTTTAGTTTGTAGGTTTGAAGAAACATCTTTAATAATTGTTCCTTCTGTTACATCTATTGAAACATCAATCATCACGTTGTTTTCATTGTCAATGCTGACCTGTGCTTTTGAACTTTGAATATTAGGAAATCCCTTAACTACTCCGTCGACCATCGTTTCTAAAGTATCCTTTGTAATTAGCAATTTTCCATCTTCGTTTTGTAATAAAATTCCTTCGTCTTTTTCATCTTTAGTTGTAATTTCGCTAAAAAATAAACATTTTATTGCAAGTAAAATTAACACTATTGAAACACCAATCATTACATATGTTCCTGTCTGTGATACCAATGCTTTAGAAATCAAAATTCCAAAAATTGTTGGCTCCATCCAACCAAATCCAATCAAACATAATAATATGGCAATAGTTAATACAATTATTGAAAATACTGCTAGTCCTAATTTATCTAAAAATTTCATCTCATACCTCCATACTTATTTCTAAGTTTATCCTTCTTTTAATATTATCTTTCCTTTAAGTTTTATGCAGAAATAATAAATCTTTATTATTTCTGCAAAACTATGTGTAACTATTTTGTTACCTTTTTGTCTGTATCTTCAGATTTTAAATCTTCTTTTTTATCATCTTGAGGAGTACTTACTCCTTGAACATGAACATTGACTTCTGAAACATTTAACCCTGTCATATTTTCAACAGATTTTTTAACTCTTTTTTGAATTTCAAATGCAACATCAGGAATTCTTGAACCATATTCAACAATTATATTTACATCAATCTTTGTTTCTTTTTCCTGAATGTCTACTTTTATTCCCTTAGCCATATTTTTCTTTCCACTTAAAACCTCTGAAATTCCACCTGCAAATCCTCCAGCCATTTCAGCAACTCCTGGAACTTCTGAAGCAGACATACCTGCAATTATAGCAACTACATCATCAGAAATTTGAATACTATTGCTATCTGCATCATTGTTTATTGTAATTTCCTCTTTGTTCTCAACTTTTTTTTCTTTTTTATCTTCTCCCATAATAAACCTCCTATTATTTTAAGATATTCTTAGTATATCAATTTATACTTTTTTTTTCAATAGGTTTTAGATGTTTTTAGCTTAAAATTTTCACGTTTTCTTCTCCAACAATTTCTTTAAACTCATTTATAACATCTTCATCTGCAAAAATAGCACCACATGAGCTTATCTGGTCTTTATTTTTAACGAAAACCTGTAAATTATTTTTGTCACCACTGAAAAATACTATTGCACCTCTAAGTTTTTCTTTTTTATCTTCTTCCAAATTTGTTATGTCAATTTCCAAATGTTTAATGCTAACTGCTTCTAACTCGGTTATTGAATTAGCAACAATCGTAACATCTTGGTCCTCTCTAATGCTAACTCTACCATTTACCATTACTATACTTTCTTCAAATAGCAATGGAGAACAATTATTAAAGCAACTTTCAAAGACAATAACTTCACATGAGCCATATAAATCTTCAATAGTAACAAATGCCATAATTTTATTTGATTTAGTAAATTTCTTTTTAATGTTAGTAATTATTCCTGCTAATTTTACATTAGAATTATCTTTTAAGCTGCATTCACTTTTTTCTTGTAACTCTGCATTAGCTTCTTCTATAATCATTGTATTTATGTTTGTAGTATTTTCAATTTGTGTTCTATATTTTTCTAATGGATGACCTGAAATATATATTCCTAGCATTTCCTTTTCCATAGATAGAAGCTCTTTTTCAGAATATTCTTCAACTTCTATATATTTATATTTTAAATTTTGTATTTCTTGCTCTGTATTTGCAATTTCAAACATAGTAATTTGATTTGTAAAGTCTCTGGTATTCTCACTTGCGATTGTATCAATAATTCCTTCAAAAGATAGAATTAAAGTCTTTCTATTTTTTTCAAACCCATCAAATGCACCTGATTCTATTAGACTTTCTATACATTTTTTATTAACAGATTCTCCATATATTCTTTCACAAAAATCAGTAAAATCTTTATATACTCCGCTTTTTTCTCTTTCTTTAACAATGTTTTCAACAGCCGTTATTCCAACGTTTTTAAGACTTCCAAGTCCAAATCTTATTTGATTTCCCTCTACTGTAAACTTAGTAAAACTTTTATTTATATCTGGCTTTAATATTGGAATATTCATTTTTCTACATTCATTTATATAAATTGGGACTTTATCAAGATTTCCTAAGAAACTGTTTAGCATTGCTGCCATAAACTCTGCTGGATAATATGCTTTTAAATAAGCTGTTTGATATGATATTACTGCATAACAAGCCGCATGTGATTTATTAAAAGCATATTTTGCAAATTCAGCCATTTCATCAAAAATTTTATTAGCAGAAACTTCATCAATTCCATTGCGAACACAACCCGGAATTTCAATATTTCCATTTTCATCAAGCTTTCCATTTACAAAATTATCTCTTTCTTTTGCCATAACATCAAGCTTTTTCTTTCCCATTGCACGACGAACCAAGTCTGCTCGTCCAAGTGAATATCCTGCTAAGTCTCTAACAATTTGCATAACCTGCTCTTGATAAACCATACATCCATAGGTAACTTTTAATATTGGTTTTAGGCTTGGATGTGTATATATAGCGTTGTCAGGATCTTTTTTATTAGCTATATATCTTGGAATTTGATCCATAGGTCCTGGTCTATATAGAGAAACCCCCGCAATTATATCTTCTAAGCAATCCGGTTTAAGCTCTTTCATAAAGTTCGTCATACCTTGACTTTCAAATTGGAATATTCCAATGGAATCCCCATCTTGCCAAAGTCTGTATGCTTTTGGATCACTCATTTCTTCATCAAAAGCTACCTCTATACCTTTGTTCTTTTTAATCAGCTCTAGTGCATCACGTATAACAGTTAATGTACGTAAACCTAAAAAGTCCATTTTTAGAAGTCCTAATTCTTCAAGTGTAGTCATTATATATTCAGTAGAAACAACGCCATCTCGTGCATACAGCGGTACATAATTAACTACTGGTTCTCGAGCAATTATGATACCACATGCATGAGTAGATGCTTGTCTTGGCATTCCTTCTAAAGCCATCGCAATATCTAACAAATTGTGAACATCTTTATCAGATTCATAAATGTCCTTTAATTCTTTATTCATTTCTATTGCTTTTGGAATTGTAATATGGAGTTCATTAGGTATCATTTTTGCAAGTTTATCCGCTTCACTGTATGGAAAATCCAGCACTCTCCCCACATCACGAATAACCATTTTAGCAGCCATAGTTCCAAAAGTTATAATCTGTGATACATGGTCTTGACCATACTTTTCTGCAACATAATCTATTACTTCCTGCCTTTTTTCATAATCAAAATCTATATCAAAATCAGGCATGCTTATTCTTTCAGGATTTAAGAATCTCTCAAAAATAAGTCCATATTTAATAGGATCAATATCTGTAATTTCTATTGCATATGCTATTATAGAACCTGCTCCAGAGCCTCTTCCCGGTCCTACTGGAATTCCATGTGACTTGGCATAATGAACATAATCCCAAACAATGAGATAATAATCAACATACCCCATCTTTTGAATTACTCCAAGTTCATATTCCTCTCTCTTCCAAATTTCTTCTGATGCATTTTGCCCATATCTCTTTTTTATTCCATCATCAGCTAATTTCTTAAAAAAATCATAATGTGTTTCAAATTCCTTTGGAACATCATAATTTGGAAGAATTGTATGTCCAAATTCAAAATCCACATTACATTTTTCAGCAATTTTAACAGTATTATCAATAGCTTCTGGAACAGCCTTAAAATATTGAATCATCTCTTCAGGTGATTTTATATATAGTTCATCAGTTTCAAACTTCATTCTGTCTTCATCTGACATTTTCTTTCCAGTTTGAATACACAATAAAACCTCATGATTATATGCATCTTCCTTCTTCAAATAATGAGAATCATTTGTTGCAACTAATGGTATATTTAATTCATGTGCTATCTGAATTATTTTTTGATTTACTAATACCTGCTCTTTAATTCCATTATTTTGAATTTCTAGATAATAATCTTCTCCGAAAACTTCCTTAAACCATAGTGCAGATTCTTTGGCAGATTCCATATCATCTTTCATAATATTAGATGCAATTTCTCCTGCTAAACAAGCGCTAGAGCATACTAGCCCTTCATGATATTTTTTTAAAACCTCTTTATCTATACGTGGCTTGTAATAAAATCCATCTGTAAATCCGAGTGAAACTAATTTAATAAGATTTTTGTATCCATTGTTGTCTTTTGCAAGTAAAATCAAATGATTATATTTATTATCAATCATTGGGTCTTTATCGCTCATTTTTCTTGGAGCAACATACACCTCACATCCAATAATTGGCTTAACTCCTTTTGCTTTACAAGCTTTATAAAAATCAATCGCTCCAAACATTACCCCATGATCTGTAATTGCCATAGCATCCATTCCAAGTTCCTTTGCTCTTACTGGCAAATCTTTTATTCTATTAGCCCCATCTAGCAAGCTAAACTCACTATGAACATGAAGATGAACAAACTTTCCTTCCAACATTTCAAATTCTCCTTATTTCGATTTTAATTCAGTTTTCTTAAGATTGTATTTTTCTAAGTTTTCATCCCAGTTTCTATAGTTAGCATCATTTTTGTGGTTTTCGAAACTCCAATTTTTTGTTATATATGTACTTAAAAAGCTACCAACCTTTTCTGCCCCATATATATTTAAGTGAATACCCTCATCCGGGCTATCTTTTGTCCAGTCTATATTAAGATTTTCTTCTGCATTTAAATCAATAAATTTAAGATTGTATGCCTTTGAAAATGCTTCAACATCATCATGCTTATCTTGACTCCATATTTTAGGTGTAGGCATACTAATTAGTACTAATTCACTATTTTTTTCTTTACACAATTCAATAATCTTATTCAAATAATTTCTTACAGCCTCAGGCATTTTGTAAATATCAGTTATATCCTCATTTTCGCTATCTTCGATCTTGTTAGAAGAGTTTTTATAGCTTTGAACATTTTTATTAAACATATATCCTTCATAAGTGAATTTATTATCATTATAGAATTTTACGAAATCTCCCCAAGTTAAGTTAGACCATCTTGAGTGAAATCTTAAAATTGGTACATAACAACTTAATTTGTCAAAACTAGAAAAATTATATATACTGTCATTTATCATATCTACTTTATTATCAGACCATTTTAGTGGGTCAATTGCTTTTCTTATACTTGGTTCAACTTGATCATTTGGGCTACAAAAGAACTCACTGCTTTCTAAAAATACAACTTTAGGACTTTGAGTTTTAAATGCTTCCTTTAATTCATAATATGAAGTCCAAACCTTTTGCTCAGGAGTGGACATATCATAACCTGTTATTCCCGTTTTTTCGTATATTTCAAGAGGAGATATTCCTGCATATATGTTAGAACTACCAACATATAGAACATTAACTGTATCTTTCTTTTTTTTATAATAGTCGGTAATTATATAAGAAGAGTACCATTCACCAGTACTTCCTACCGGATTTAGGAATTTACTAATTATTAAAAATATTGTAATAAATATCATTATAAAAATTATTACTTTAACTTTTTTGCTCATATTTCATTTCTTTCTATTTAATTTTATAATATTTTATTGTTTTTTATTATCATTTTTATAAACATCATAATCTTTAAGTATTTCATTCCATTTAGCATATTTATCATCTTTTCTATGGTCTTCTAAGTTCCAATTATCTTTTATGTAATTTGCTAAAAACTTTCCAACTTTTTGAGCTCCATATATATTTAAATGATAACCAGCATCTTGATAATCTTCATTCCAGTCAATTTGAATTTTCGAATCTATATTTAAATCTACAAATTTTATATTTTTCTCTTTAGCATAACTGCTTATCTCTTTGCTCTTTTCTTCTGACCAGTCTATTGGAGTTGGCATAGAAAATAATACCAATTCGCAATTATTACTATCGCATAATTGCTTTATTTTAGCAAGTTTATCCTTAACCTCATCTGGAAATGTATCTCCCTGTTCTTCTAAATTTTTGTCTTTTTTGTTATTTAAATCTGCATTACTGTTTTTTTCACGTTTTGCTCTATTGGCATTATTTAGTTCATTCTGATTTAAGTTGTTATTTGTAGCATCTTCATTGGTAATATTTATATCATCTTGCTTTTTTTCCTTATTTTTATTTCCTTCATATTTTTGAATATTTTTCCATAATATAAAACCTTTATATGTTCCTTGATTTTTCTGTATAAATTTTCTTATATCAAATTCATCTAATTGTGACCATCTTGAATGATATCTTAGTGCTGGAAATATTGATTCGAGTTTTTCATAATTAGAAAGGTTGTAATCGCTATCATTTATCATATCTATTTTGTTTTTGCTAAATTTAAGAGAATCTATAGCCCTTCTAATACCTAATCCGGTTTGGCTTTTACTACTTACCCAAAATTCTCCTGTTTCCAAAAATACTAGTTTAGGTTTTTGACTTTTTAGTGCTTCTTTTAAGAAGTAATATGATGACCAAACCTTTTGATTAGGTGTAGAATATGAAAATCCTGTAACACCTATAGGTTCATAGATTTCAAGAGGTGATACTCCTGAATATACACTAGAATCACCTAGGAATAAAACATCAATACTATCTTTTGGCTGATAATATAATTCTAAAACACCATTAGATTGATACCATTCTTTAAACGTTCCAGTAGGATTAAAAAGCTTATCAAAAAAACTTAGTAATAGTATAAAGATTATAATAAATAATGTGATTTTTAATAGTTTCTTCATTTCATACCTTTCTAAATATTTTAATTATCTAAAATTGTCCATAAATAAAGCTTTGAACGTTATAGCCTCTACCGTATATTCCAAATATAATTATAGCAAATATTATCCCATATAATACAATCCATCTAAAAATCAAATTTTGCTTTGCTAAATCATCTCTAATACATTTTCCTTTTTCTCGATAAATGCTTGTTATAAAGAGTATAATTGTAGCTATAATTAGCACAACAATATCTTGAATTGTCATTCCTCCAAGTAAAAATCCTTTTCCATTAAATATTAGTTCTAAATTTCTAACTTTAAATATTGAAACAAACATTTCTTTAGCTATATTTAACGTATCAGCTCTAAATATTAGCATTCCAAAGCATACAAAAATACACGTTCTAATTATTTGCCATATTTTATAGCTCCAAGCATTAGTATTTATTTTCAACAATTTAATTATCTTTTTTCCAAGTGGTTCAAATATTTTTCCTAGCATCATTATTGCATAATAATACAGTCCATAAACTATATATTTTGCTCCAGAGCCATGCCAAAATCCATTACATAACCACACACATAGTAGTGAGACAGCTACTGGTATGATCTTTGAAATATATGATTGTTTAAATATTTTTCTAGTTCCATTGGTTATTTTCATTGATAATTTTGAAAGTGATACTGGATAAAACACATAATCTTTAAGCCATGTGCCTAACGTAATATTCCATCTTCTCCAAAACTCATCAATAGATTTTGAAAAGAAAGGTCTTTCAAAGTTTTCATCAAGATGTATTCCAAATATTTCTGAAACACCTCTTACAATATCAATTCCTCCTGAAAATTCAGTATAAATTTGCAAAGTATATCCAATAATTGCAAGTACAATTATTAATCCCGAATATTTTGTATAATCTGTGAAAACAGCATTTACATACATTGCCACTCTATCTGCAATTACCATCTTTTTAAAGAATCCCCAAAGCATTAGCTGCATTCCATAGCAAGAATTTTTATATGTAATTTCATGACCCTCATATAATTGATTTGCCAATTTATCATATCGTCCAATTGGTCCTTCAACAATTTGCGGAAAAAATGATAAAAATAGTGCAACTCTTCCTAAATTTTTATCTGGTTCAATTTTTCCTCTATAAACATCTACAATGTAGCTTATAGCTTGCAATGTATAATATGAAATTCCAAGTGGCAGTACAAAATTCAAAATAGGAACATTTGCATTAACATGAAATATTTTTAACATTGAATTTATTTCTTCTCCAATAAAGCCTGAATATTTCAAAAATATTAGAATTCCCAAGTTTAGTAATATTCCAATTGTCAGAACTATCTTTTTATGTAATTTAGCTTTATGTTTTAGTATTTTTTTTATTTCTTTTTCATCTTTACTATTATCTTTTTTTTGATTGCTCTCTTTCAGAGCAAATATTTCTTTATTTGTATTTTCATCTATTTTTTTCATTTTCAAAGCTACAAAGTATATTGAAAGCGTCGAAATCATCAAAAATACAGTTAGCTTCGTACTATTAGAAAAGTAAAATACATAACTTGCTACAAGTAGTACAGTCCATTTAATTTTTTTTGGTACTACCTTGTAAATTAAAACAACTAATATAACAAATAGTAAAAATTCTAGTGAATTTATTAGCATAGTTTTTCCTTTCGCGATTAAATCTTTATTAATCTAAATTTATTCTTCTTGCAATTTTTGTATTAACTCATAAATTTTAGTCGCAGATTTAAAGTTTTCTGGTACCAAATCAGCAGGTGATATTTCAACATCAAATTCATCATCTACTTGTGCTACTAAGTTAACAATATCAAAAGAATCTAATACTTCGTCCTCAATTAGATTTTCCTCCTTTTCAAAATTAACTCCTGGTTTAATATTATTTAAAATCTTTAATAAATCTTCCATTTTTTCTTCCTCCCTATACCATGTTTATGTAATCAAGTTTAGACTCCCTTCAGTTTTGGCATATTCTAATTTTAATTTTTTCCTATCTATTTTTCCATTACTATTATATGGCATGCTTCTTAATTGAATATAAACATTTGGCATCATATATTTTAAAAGTTTTTTACTTAGCCTTGTAGCAAGAATATCTTTGTCTATATCTCCTTGATAAAATAAAACTATCTTTTGATTTTTTTCATCATACACGCATGCACAAAGTACTATTTCAGAAATACCATAAATATTTTTCTCAATTTCTCCTAGCTCAATTCTGTAGCCTAGATGCTTAATTTGATAATCTTTCCTTGATACATATATTAGTTCACCTATAGAGTTATATTTTACAATATCTCCTGTTTTATATACAATCTCAGGATAGTTTTTATTTACAGGATTTTGGACAAAATTCTCTTTAGTTTTTTCAATGTTATTATAATAACCTGATGCTAAAAATGATCCTCTAACAAGAAGTTCTCCAGATTCACTCTCTTTATTTTTCAAATCAACCTCTTCTTTAAAAAGGTTTCCTTCTTCGTCTACATTTGGTCTTATTTGTGTTCCATCTTCCCTAATAATAATCAAATTACAATTATCACAATGCCTTCCAATAGGAATAGATTCATCATCTTTAAATTCTCTATTTACTATATAATATGAACAAATATCCGTAGTTTCCGTTGGTCCATATAAATTAGCAAACATACACTTTGGAAATTGATGCATCCACATGTTCAACTGTTTTGTTGGCATAACTTCACCTGCAAATAATACTCTTTTTAAATATGGTAAGCTAGCATTCTCAAGTGCACCTAAATTTGCAACAATGCATAATGCAGAAGGAACCCAATAAATTGAATTAACCTTCTTTTCATTCATATATTCTAATAGCTTTATTGGAAATGAAAAATACATTTTAGGAATTATGTATAAACTCGCCCCCGTAAGAATTGTTGTAAATACATCGGTTATTGACATACTAAAATAGAATGGTGTTTGGCTTCCCCATATAGTATTTTCGTCTATATTAAAAGCATCTTTAACCCAATTTGTATATGAAATAACAGCTCTATGACTTATCACAGTTCCTTTTGGAATTCCTGTAGAACCTGATGTAAAAAGTACGTACATTGTATCAGTATCAATTTGGTAATTTCTTATCTTACTTAATAAATCATTATTTATGTTCTCATTTTCACTAATCAATTCTTCAAAATTGAGTATACTAGCACAAGTTTCTATTTCTAATTTTTGAAATTTACTTGCGTTTTTATCGTCAATAATAATACATTTTGGATTTAAAGTATCTATTATGCTTTGAGCCCTTTCCCTTGGGGAATTTGTATCTATAATTGTATAAAAATTTCCACTGTACACAACCCCTATCATACTTTCCAAGCATTTAATCGTCTTATCTATAAAAATAATAATTGGTGAATTTGTAGCTTCAATTTTTTCTGCAATTCTACTTCCTAATAACTTTGCATTTTGATTAAAATCTAAATATGTGACTTCTTGTTTACTATCTCCAAATGCTATTTTATTAGGAAATTTTTTTGAAGTTTCTTCTAATACTTGTAATATATTTTTAAACATACCTTCTCCTATTTTTTTATGTTTCATTTAATTTTTTTATATCTTCAATATTTTTTTGTGACTTATCTTTATTACTTAAATAACATTTATAATTTTGTGCATCATTAATTATCTCATCATAATTATTATTAAAAATACTTTCAAACTTAACGCTCATTATATTATAATAAATATCTCCTGTTTTTTTATATATTTCTTCAAGTTCTTTTGAAAATTCTTTCGCATTTTTTAATCTATTCTCCTCAATAGAAAAATTCCATTTGTATAGTTTTTTATTAGTATATTCATAAAATTTATCAATATTTTTTTTAATATCATAATTTAATCTCATCCCATTCGATTCACTTTGCAATGCTTCTTTTAATTCTCTATTATATCTGTTCAATACATTAACTCTATTATTATATGGCTCAGTATAGATGAAATTATCTAACTGTTTGAAAACTTCACCGCTACTTTTATCAGCAATTTTATTTATTTTAGAATTAACATTTGAGTATGTGTTATCTGTAGAATATTTAGGATATATTGCACAGATAAATACAACACACACTATAGAAACTACAATCATTATGCTATTACTTTTGAATATTTTTTTATCTGTTATGTGTACTTTTTCTAGCTCATTCATAAGTAATGCAATAAGTATAACTAACAATACTTTAATTATATTTATTGATAAATCGAAATCTAAAAAGCTATGTAATACTATAGGAATAATTGAAAGTAGTATTATTCCAAACTGTAAAATATCTTCTTTTTTTAGTTTATTTTGCCTTGTCATTTCTAAATATTTAATAATGTAGTAAATTGTTAACGCACATATAGCTAAAATTACAGTAAATCCAAATATTCCATTTTCAATAAATATAACAATTGGATAGCAATGAACGTCTGTACAACCATACGTATATGTTTGTCCTTGTAATTTTATATATCTCCATGAATAATCACCAGTCCCTGTTAAAAAATGCTTGCATCCTAATCTAATACCATCTGCCATTCCTACAAATCGCTCGTTCATTGAAAATGATTTATGAAATATACTTTGAATACTTCCAACGATTTTTTTAGGTATAAATCTATAGCACAAATTAACTTTCTTTTCATTTATCATTGTCTTATAAATTTCAAGTTTAGAACTATCATTTTCAAGTTTAGTAGCCTTTACATTTATTCTAATTGTATCATTCTTAACTGGAATAACTATTGATTTTTCAGTATCACCACTTTTAATCGTAATTTCATTTTTCGAATTGGTTCCATTATACTCATTTTGTTCAATTATTGTAATCTCAAATAAAGGTTTACTAGATTCTGTGGAAGATGCACTATTGTAATCATTATTATTAGCTTTCAAAGGTACTGCATTAGTTTCTTCAATCACTTTAAAGTAAAATTCAAATTTGCAATCTTCACCTTGAGTCGCATCTAGATATGATATTTCTTCACTTTGTCCTTTTTTACTTATGATAGCTGATTTTCCTATAATCAAATCAGCTATTATCACAATTATAGTGCAAACTATTATAGTTCCTAATATTATATATGTACTCTTTTTGCTAATTAGTTTATTATTTTTAATTACTTTATTAGCCTTTTCAATCTTTTTTGGTTTAATATTTCTTACGATTTTTTCATATATCACCGCACAAATAAAATAAATAGCAATATATACAGCCATAAAAATCCAGATTGCATATTTATTTAAACTTATTAGTTTTGTATATCCTAAAACTATTGCAGTTGAAAAGAAAATATTGTTTATTAAAAGATATAAAATTTCTTTTTTGTTAAAAACGTTCTTTTTAATTATAACAATTAGCATGATTATAATTATTAACAATCCTAAACAATTAACAAGTCTTGAATATGTTAAAATAAAATATCCTAAAAACAGATTACTAATTCCCAAATATGTATTTTTTAGTATCTTTTTGTTACTTGCAAAATACTCATAAACACTTATAAAATATGAAACAAGCATAAATACAGCATTAGCATTTACATACGCAATAGCAGTTGTAAATCTACTCTTGTCCTGTATTTCAATAGTCAGATTAAATACTTTCTTTAAAAATTCCGATACAACATTACTTGATTTTATATCTATTCCAATAATTATATATAAAATATTGGTGATTATTAGTGTATTAAAAATGAATTTAATCATAGCATTTTTATTTTTAACATTTCTAATCACAATATAAATCGAATATAATGCAAATCCATATATAACTCCACAAATAGCTCCCTTTAATGTTGCAAAAGTTCCGAATATAATTGGAATCAAATATGTAAACGGAAATAACATTATAATAAAATCAATTAAATTAAATTGTAGCTTTTCTTTAAATTTGAAGTATTTAATTGAAATAAATAGTATCATTATTACAAATGATGGAATTGTGTTATATAAATTAAATCCTTTATTCGAAAAGAAGTTTAAAAATATAATGTTTAAGCATTCTACTATCATAATTATATTTGAAAACAATTGCTCCACATTTATCTTTATTTTTTTATTCATTTTTTCCTCTTTTTATTTTTATCATTTGTATTATATTTAATTATCACATATTTGTCAATGATTTACGATCATAATGGTAGCATAAATATTTTGTGTAATTGAATATATAAAAGATACCACCTTTGTTAATATTTTTACGATAAAAATATTCTATCCAATTGGTATCTTTTATTCAATTATTTTATAAAATTTCCCTGCATAAAGTTTATACTAAGCAATGATAATTAGCTTATCGTATGTACACATTATACACTTTTTTTGTTTATTTCTAATGAATTATCATCTATTATAAGATTTTTTTATTTTTTCTAGTTCGCGTTTATCTATTCCTGTGTACTCTCTAATTTTTTCTTCATCTAATTGACCACTTATCATATTTAATATTATTGTTTTGATTGTTTCATTTTTTCCCACTATCCTGCCGGTCTTAATTCCTGTTTTTATTCCTGAAGCTCTTCCTCTTTCAATAGCCTCATCTATTACATCTTCTAACATACTTTTTTCCTCACTTTCTTTATTTAATTTTTACGTATTATTTCTTTAATTTCTTCGATACTTAATTGTACAATTTCTGAAATTTCTTTTTCACTTATACCTTTTTCTAACATTGACTTTATTATATTTTCTTGAGCTAATTTTTTTCCTTTTTCTAATCCTATAGTTTCTCCCTCTGTTCTGCCTTTGGCTAACCCTATAGTTTCTCCCTCTGTTCTGCCTTTGGCTAATCCAATACTTTCTCCTTTTGCCTGTCCTTGAAGATAACCTGCTTTTTTTATTAGTTGTTCAT
>CAZDPV010000014.1:0-36352 GCA_964507565.1 uncultured Clostridium sp. | reverse complement strand
AGAATGGTTGCTTTTACAAATAATTCTGGTCCTCTTTTTATTATTGGAACGGTAGGTAGTGCTTTTTATTCTAATTCTCTAATTGGAATAATTTTACTTATAACTCATATACTTTCTTCAATTTCGATGGGGCTTATACTTGGCTATATATCAAAAAGAAAAAGATCTGTAAATTTTATTACTAAGAATAAACGCCATTCTGATAATTCTATTGCATTAGTAGGTAATAAAAAGTTTAATATGTATTCAAGTTCCTATGAAATTTTACCACAAAAAGATATTTCCATTAGAGAATTAGGAAGTATTTTGGGTTCAAGCGTTTTAAGTGCTATAAAAACCGTCCTAACTATTGGTGGTTTTGTTACTATTTTTTCGGTTATAATTTCTATATTAAAGAAAAGTGGAATATTGCTTTTTATATCTGAAATTATTGCAAAGATTTTTAATATAGATTCCGATATGGTTTTAGGTACTATTACGGGAATAATTGAGTTTACAAATGGATTAAGTGTAATTTCAAATATACATTTAAAAAATATTTCTATAAATCTTATAGTTTCTGCCTTTATTATTGGTTTTGGTGGTATTTCTGTTACATTACAAGTTCTTAGCATTATTAGTGAGAATAAAATCGGAATTAGAACATATTTTTTTAGTAAGATTGCTCAAGGATTAATTGCTTCTTTATATACTTTTTTAATTTTATTGATTACTATATTTAATTTAAATCTATAAAATAAATATAGGGTTTGCATATTTTGTTATGTATTTAAAATTAAAAATTTATTGTTTTATTGATTGATTACAGATTGTATTTTATTTACCGCCTAGTGTTTTATAGGCTTTTATTTTTAAATAATTTATAAGTTTTAAAAATATTTTTTTAGTAAAATGAACCCGAATTATTAAACTTTTTTGTTTAACAATTTGAGTTCATTTTATAATTATTTTTATGGTAGCGATGAGGAGATTCGAACTCTTGACACTTCGGGTATGAACCGAATGCTCTAGCCAACTGAGCTACATCGCCATTTATAAGCAATTTCAATTATACAAGATTTTTGGAGCATTGTCAACGGTTTTTTGATTATTTGTAATAATTTTCACTTTCAGATTGTAAAAGTAAAATATAGTTTTAGAGGTTGTGTAATATGGCATACATTGAGGTTGTATGATATGATGTGCTTTTTATAATTCACACACCATATTGTACAACCTCTTTTTTGACAATATCTACGTTTACGCTCTGAGACTATAAGGCTAAGTGTTTTTGGTTCAGTACATTGCAACCTTATCTAATAAAATAGCTCTCTTGCGTTTACTCTCTCGGCATTCTCCTTGAAGAACTGCCCATCTGGGATAGAAGCCACTATGCTTCTTTGTGTATCGAAGTGCTGACCCTCACAAAAACCACTCACGCCTAAGCCAAGACGGCGCGGAACCCAACGCTGCCGTAGCTATTGCCATTATCACGGAAGAAAAAGAACAAACCAGTAACACCGCCGCCCCAGAAACCTCCTCCACGCCCGAAGAACGGAATGCCTCCCTCAGGGAAGTACGAGTAATCTCCATACCATGAAGTTGCTCCTGCTCCTGCAGTTGATGTTTCTCTTACTGCATCTCCATAGATTTTTGTATTTGCTTCGTAGTTTGATTGACCTCTTGCATTATCATCTGAACCTATTTCTGTACTTGCGTATACTGTAGCATATTTTGTGCTTGTTGTTGCTTTTGCAAATGATGAACCATAACTAGCTAAATTTCCATTTCCATTTGCTACATAAGCTGCTGATCTTTCCCATGTTCCGCCTGATAAATCATATATTCCATATATATTTCCTGTTGTACTTGCACTTAAATTGCTTCCTATATTTGAATTCCATTCATTTCCATTATTGTTATATCCGGTTATTGCATAAACGCTAGCTAATGTATTTCCATTTGCTTTTGTTGTGCTTACTCCTCCATTATTCATATTTTTACTGTTTACTGCTATATCTGTACTACTTAAACCATATTGGCTTTTGCTTAAGTATGATATTGCTCCCCATTCGCTGTTTTTAATTAAATGGCTATCTGAGTCATTTGATAATCCATATATATTTCCGCCTTCATTCATTGCTTTTGATATACTGTATGCATCACTATGATTTATATAATTCATTGAATATGTTGTTCCTTGGAATGTTGGATATTTTATTGATGTTATTGTGCTTCCATATACTCCATCTAACCAATTTCTTGCTGATAAAGTTCCATCTGTTGTTGCTGATGGGTTTTCACCTTTTACTTCTATGTTTGCTGCCCATACTGTTGATTGACTGTAATTTACAGAGCTTGCTTTTACTGGTGCATTATTGGCTCCATTACTTCCTGCATATCCTGCTTCGAATTTTGATATCCATATTCCTGTTAATTCTGAGTCCCATCCGCCATTTCTATATCCAATACTCGATTCATTTGTAAAAGCTGGATGTACTGTATATCCTGTTGTTGTGTCTACTGTCTCATCTACTGATGTACATCTTTTTGCTGTTTGAATGTTTCCATCTGCATCATAATATTTATCTGAGTTTCCTATTAAAAATACTACATCTGTTGTTTGATTACTTGAATTTATTTTATATGCGTATCTTGGTATCCATACCCACATACTTCCATCTTGGGTTTGTGCATTTGCCCAATGTTTTGCTGTGTAATCATACCAAGCACTATCATCTATATTTGTTGTTACTGCTTGTCCCTTTGCAGATGCTGTTGCTTCTTCGAACTTTATTGGTGTCATTCCAGTCTTTACGCTTGGCACATTTACTTTTTTATCTTTATTAAATGTGTTTCCATTTACACCATCCAATATTCCAGCTAATGCATCCATTTGTGATTGTTCTGTACTTGCTGATTTTTTGTATGTATCCACTGCATTTTGTGCTCTTCTAAATAATCCATTTTGTCCTACTGTCATATTTATTGTTATTCCTGCTAAAATAAGCAAAATTACAATTGTAACTACTAGTGCTACTAATGTTATTCCTTTTTCCTTAATTTGATTAAAACTTTGTTTGTTCCTTTCCATTTTTCTTCATTTTCCTCCTTTGAAATTCTTCGTCATTTTTTTGACTTTTAAATAATTAATCTTCGATACAAAATTTTATTATATATATTATGTATGCTTTGTATTTAAAGTATAAAATATTTTTTCTTCTGCTATCTTACAATTTAATTATTTTTCTTTTTAAAAGTGATTATTGCTTTTTACTTTATACATAATTTTTCCTGTTGTCAAGACTTTTTTATAATATTTCATTTTATCCTGATGAGATTTATTTTTTCTCAAATATTATTTTATTTTCTCTTTTTTATCTAGCTGTACTATTTGCAAAATCGAATTTTGGCATCATTCCTATCTTGCTTGGTGTATGTTCTGGTAATTGATATATATCATGTCCAGGGAATTCATTTCCCTCAACAAACACTGGTCCATTTTCTGTAAAAGCAACATCCCAACCAACATATCCCATTTCTGGAATTTCTAGGCTTGCACTTTTGCATAGTTCTATTGCTTCATTCCAAAATGGAAATTTGAATCCTTTTATTGCTTCTCCTGTTTTTGGATGAACAGCATATAAATTTTTATTTTTATCGATTGCATCTTGTATTACAATTCCTGTTTTTTCATCTACAGGGGCTACCATTCCGCCACTGTTGAAATTGTCAACATACTTTCCATTTCCAATTCTAAAGTATGCACAAATAATATGGGGAACAATTTTAATATTCTTTCTTTCTTCTTTTGGGATAGTTAAAATCGACTTTCCATCTTCAGTGGTTACAATAGTTACAATTCTAACTGTATTGATTGCATCCGGGTATATTCTGCTTACTTCTGAATTTTGAATTATAAGTTCTTCTAGCTCAAAATTGGTTCCTTCTCTAGTTATATAAACATATATTTCATCTAATGATTTGTAGTTTTCCACATTAATTTTTTCAATACCATGTCCGCATCCACCATCAATAGGTTTTGCCATGAATATAGAATGCTTTTTCATAAAATTTATAACATCTTCTTTATTTGCACCTGCAACTTTAATCCAGTCTCTTTTTAGATACTTATTAAAATGCCCATTAAATTCATCTTTATTCATGAAAAAATGCAAATAACTTTTATCACAATATTTTACAACAAGGTTATTATTCCTTCCTCTTGTGAGGTATGTGTTTCTTTGAGCATCTGTTAAATTATACATTTCAAATAAATCGTAATCCATATAACCGGCACCATATTTAACTGCACATTCTTTCATGTCATTAAATATTTTTATCCTAGACATTCCAGTTTTCCTATGTACGGAATTTATTTTATTTATCATTGATTTCCAATCAATAGTTTTTAGCCTTTTAAATATGTATTTTATATTACTCATATTTTACTCCATTTCTTACTTCTTTTATTTTTTCAACTTTTATTAAAATTTATTTGAGTATATATTTTATTAAACTAATATATGATATTGTTTTCTAAATATTATTCTAGACATTTTTTTACTTCACTCTTAAGTATTTTCAACCCTTTTAATAGAGTTTCATCGTCTATTACAAGTGGTGGCATTATTTTAACTACTGTATCATTTCTACCAGCACGTTCAACTATTAACCCCTCTTTAAAACTTTCCTTAGAAATTTTCTTAGCAATATCTTTATTATGTGTTTCTATTCCCCAAATAAATCCAATTCCTCTTATTTCTATATTTTTATTTAATGGTTTAATTTCTTCATTAAGGAATTTTTCAATTATTTTTGATTTTCTTTTTGTTTCTTCCTCAACATGATTGTTATTGAAGAATTCAAGTCCTGCTTTAGCAGCTACTATTGCTAGTTGATTTCCTCTAAATGTTCCATTGTGTTCTCCTGGAAGCCATATATCCAATTCTGGCTTAAATAATGTTATTGCAAATGGCATACCATATCCGCCTATTGATTTAGACATGGCTACTATATCTGGCACAATTCCTGCTCTTTCAAAAGAGAAGAATGTTCCTGTTCTACCGCAACCTACTTGAACATCGTCTACTATTAGTAGAATATCATTATCATCACAGAATTTTCTTAAAGCTTGTAGCCATTCTTTTTCAAATACCCAAATTCCACCTTCAGCTTGTACTGTTTCTAGTATTATTGCTGATGGTTTTGAAACTCCGGAATGATCATCGTCCAATAAAGTTTGCATATATTTTATTGTATCTAATTCTTTAAACATATATGGAGCTGGAATATGAGTTACATTTTCTAGAGGTACTCCTGCACCTTCCCTTGCTGCCTTTTCTGTTGTTAATGCTAGTGTTCCAAGAGTCATTCCATGGAAACACCCCATTAGACACCAAATATTAGTTCTTTTCTTGACTTTTCTTGCTAATTTCAATGCTGCTTCAACCGCATTTGTTCCTGTTGGTCCAGGGAATTGAATTTTATAATTTAAGTTTCTTGGTTTTAGTATTTCTTCTTCAAAATATCTTATAAATTCGCACTTAGCTTTTGTGTACATATCAAGTGCGTGCATTATTCCATCTTTTTCTAAATATTTTATTATTTTATCTTTTATATAGTCATTATTATGTCCATAGTTTAATGCTCCTGCACCACAGAAAAAGTCTATATACTCTTTTCCATTTACATCTTTTATTATTGCTCCTTTTGCAGTATCTAATTCCTCATCAAATATTCTGCAGTATGATCTAACCTCTGATTCATACGTTTCAAAAACTTTTTTATCTTCCATAATAATTCTTCCTTCCTATTCTATTAGACTTACTCTATAAATTTGTTTTTTGGATTTTCAAATTCTTCTAGTCTAATTTTATATGCATTCATATTTTCTTCTTCAAATGCTAATGATTCTTCCTGATTTAATAGTTTTAAAATATATTTAGTGAATATAGGGTTCATTACAAGTATTGGTCCTAATATGTATGTTCCAAAGAAATTGTTCATACGAATACCTTCAAGCATTGATTTCTCATTTATTCCGCATCCTCTAAGTGTGTTAAATGCATATTCATCTTTGTTGTCACCATAGGACATACTAAATTGTGATTTAAATCCTACTATTTTAATTTTTGAGTTTTCATCATTGGGCGTTTCTTGTAATGTACCCAAAAATAATGAATTGAATCTGTTCATCATTCTTCTTTTGGCATAAATATTTGTAATTCCTAAGCCTTGAATTTTGCTTCCATCTTCATTTTCTATATATTGTCCAAATACTTCTAAAGCATTTCCTGTAATTAAAAATATTTTATTATTTTCTATAAGTTCTTTAATTTTTTCTTTATAAGGTAATAGTTTTTTGATAACCATTTCTTGAGTTTTTTCCGTCATAGGGGCCATATATATCATATCAATATCTTCATTTACAAATCTTGGTTCTTCAGTAAGTTTTGTGTAAATGCATTTTACATCTTTTATAGATTTTTCTAGATATTTTATATTGAATAAATCTCCAAAAAGGTTACATACTTCAGAAAATAAAATCTCTATTTTAACCATTTAATTCTCCTTTCCTAATATTTTATTTTTAATAATTTTCTTTACATTGTCTACTATTGCTTGATTATACATATCAAATAAAATATAAATTGTCTTGTCCTTTTCTAAAGATAAATAATCTGGCGTTTTAGATTCATCTTTAGAATAGAATATTTTTTCTTTTGGAACTCCTGCAAGTAATAGTCTTAAGTAATAATCTTGTGAACGTTTTCCTCCTATTATAATTCTTTCAATGCTTTCATCATTTAAGAATTCAAAATCGCAGTCATAAATCCATGTAAGATTTTCTGATGAACCATTATTGTCAAAAAAGTCATCTACAATTAAAATTATTTCTTTTTTGCCTAGTTCTTTTTTTACATAATTAAATACGCATGAACATGCAACAGGATTTTGTCCTTTTGCTAAGTTTGTGACCATATTTATGCCATTTATGTTTTCTTTTTGATATCTACTTTCTACAATTTTTATGTTTTCAATTTGTTTTTGAATCTCATCTTGTTCTATTCCTATTTCACTTAATAATGTGATTGCACAAATTTCATTGTATAGATTAAATATACTATCCGATATTAAACTGTATTTTATTTCTTTTTCCTTGTTTTTTACTATCATATAATTTTTATCATAGTTTATTTCTTTAACAAGATAGTCCGCTTCAGGTGATTTAAAATCGCAATTAGGACAATATGCGTTTCCAATATGATGATATCTTACATAATTATATTTTAATTCTGTATGGCATTTAGGACATATTCTAACATCATTTATTATGTTTATAGATTCTGTTAAATCTGAGTCTAATTTATCTATTGCAAAAAATACTTTCTTATTATCTTTTCCCAAAGAACTACTAATTAAATCATCTGCATTTAAGATTAAAGTTGTATCTTTAGGAATTGCTTTATTTATTATTTCTGAAATATACTCAGGGTGTGCATTTCTTTTTACCGAGTCTCTAAAAAGATTGGTACAAACAATATAGTTTGGCTTTATATATGGATATATTTTTAATGAGCTTCTCTCATCAACTTCTAAAACTGCTGTTTCAAATTTAGTTTTATTACCCATATTTACTCCGTTTATTAAACTCGTTGCTACTCCTGCGTTTATATTAGCTCCAAGCTTATTGTTTAATACTTTGATTCCACTTTTTTCTAGAGAATCAATTATTAAATTGCATACTGTTGTTTTTCCGTTTGTACCAGTTACTGCAATAATTCTTTTAGGTTTATCTATTTTTCCTAAAAAATCTGGACATATAGTAACTGCAATTTTACCTGGAAAATAACTTGCATTTCTTCTTAATAGTTTTAGAGTAAATTCCGCTAGTTTTGCTATATACAATGCTACATAAAATTTAAACATCTTTTTTTCCTTAAGTGACTTCTATATCACTTTTCCTCTCTTTTTTATTTTATAACATATTTTTCTTTTACATTTTACACTTATCATTTTATTTTTGCAATAGATTTTATACATTAAGTTTTATATTGCTAAATGTATAAAACTATTTATTATAATGTAGGCTCGCCTTCATCATCATGTACTTTAATAAATCTTTGGGTATTAGTTACCATTTGACTTTTCCCGCTTAATTGGCAGTAAATATGACTTAAAATTTTTGCTCTATTTACATTTTTACTATCTTTTTGCTTTTTATATTTTTTAAGTTCTTTTTTTATAGCTTCTTGCTGATTCAGATTTGGCATAAATACTACATTTACGCCATACATTTTCCCATTTTCATCTTTAAAATCTGAATCTATATCATATTCAGGTAAATCAACATCTTTCATATTTGCACTACTAAGTATTTCAGTTATACATGTTTTAGGAAAGTGTAAGCTTATTGGTAACAAATAATATGGAAGTTCAATTGTTATAATGTATTCTTTTTTACCTTTTTCATCTTGCTTTATTCCCCAATTTTTAATTGTTTGAAGTGGATTTCCTCTATATACTTCATTCATTCTATTTACAATTAAATTTCTAATTGCTGTGTCCTTGGCATCATATAATGAATATTTCATCTTTTCAAAAGTTGCAAGAGCATAAAAGTCTTCTACTAAATTTGTTCTATCACATTGTAGATTTTTAAATATATCCTTATATCTTTTCTTAAAATTTCTCATGTTATTATTTAGCTCATCTTCGGTATCTGACTCTAAATATATTTTTTCAATTATTCTTTTCTTTTGTAAAGAAACAAATAACATTTTGTCTTCTTCTGGTAAAGTCATTGATTGCCTTTTTTCTGTATCTTTAATATACATATAATATTCTTCCATGTTATCAATGAATTTTATAAATTTATTTGTCCAAAATGCGGTTAGAGTTTCTAGTTCTGCAAGTGTTTTTCTCGACAAAAAATTAGGATCAAATTCTTTTTCAATGTCACCTATATTAGCTTCTAGTGATTGCGATATTTTTAAATATTTTTTATTATGCTTTCTTGTTAAGAACTCTAAGCATGATGACTTTTTCATTATATTGCCTAGAACTGATAGGTTCTCTACAAACATTTTCTTCATATATTCTTTTTTTTCTTCATCGCTAATATTCTCTATTGACATTACTTTATAGTATGCATTAGATGAATTTTCTTTATATCTTTGATATGCATCTTCAATTTCAAAAAGTATATTTTCTTCCGTTATATCATATTTAGTACTTGCATCTAAGCTTTTGAAGAATTCCATAAATTGCTTTTGATTTTCTGCCATAAAGGCAATATCTTTATATGAAATATTTTGATTGGCTTCATTTTTTCCGAATCCAATTTTTACTTCTAATTCATTTTCTATTCTACTTATAAATTTATCTATTCTATTATTCATACTTATGTTTCACCTTTTCATATATATCCATTAAATGACCTAAATTATCAATATCTTTATCTTTACTATCAAACATTAAAACAATTACTTTATTAAATAATTCATGATCATCTTTAAAATATGTTTTCATCCAATTAGTATAATCAATTAAATCTGTAATGTTTCTTGTATCTATATTATTTTTTTCTAATATTGTTTTATATAAAATTTCAAATTCTTTATATAGAATATCTATTCTTTTTGTAATATCTTCTTCTTTCATTTTTTTGCCTTTCATATTGATATTGTTATTATATCATTTCATCATATAAAAATAAAGTATTTAATATAATTATTATGGAGGGATTGTATTTTGCCTTTTAAAATTTATGTGTTTAAGTTAAAATTTATAGTCTTGATTATGCTTATTATTTGCACTTTTGTTTTTGGTGTGATTCCTATTTATGCTTTTTGCAGTAATTCTTCAAAGAAATATATTTTTGAGGAAAATAGTAAACTTCCTGTCCCAATAATAATGTATCATAGTATATTAAAAGACAAATCTAAAAGTAATAAATATATAATTACTCCTGATACTTTGGAAGGGGATATTAAATATCTTTTAGAAAACGGCTATACTACTATTTTTGTTTCTGATTTAATTAGCTATGTTTATAATGGAGTGTCTCTCCCTTCAAAGCCAATTATATTAAGTTTTGATGATGGTGATTATAATAATTATACTTATGTTTTTCCATTGCTAAAAAAATATAATGTAAAAGCCACAATTTCTGTTGTCGGTTATTACACAGATTTTTATTCTGAAAAAGATGAGGCAAATTCTAATTATGGGTATTTACGTTGGAAAGATATTAGTGAGTTAATTGGTTCTGGACTTGTTGAATTTGGAAATCATACTTACAATTTGCATAAGAGTTCAAACGGAAGATATGGTGCAAAGAAAAAGTATTCAGAATCGTGCAAATCTTATGAATTGTTTTTAACTTCAGATTTGCAAAAACTTCAAGATGATTTTAGCAAGAATGTGCATTATACTCCTTATTTATTCACTTACCCTTACGGTGGGATTTCAAAAGAATCAATAGGTATTATTAAGAACATTGGATTTAAGGCTAGTTTTTCTTGTACTTCTGGAATAAATTATATAACGCAAAAACCTGAATGTTTATTTAATTTGAAGAGAAATAATAGACCTAATGGAATTAGTAGTAATGTTTTTTTTAGTAAAATATTTAAAAAGTGCCAGTAGAAAACAATGTTTTCTACTGGCATCTGCTTAAAAAATCGATTCGAGTTTTTCTACATATTCTTTGTATACTTCGGTGGAGCTTTTGCTTTCGTCCTCTGATTTTTGGTAAGGAAGTATGAATGCTAAAGGTTCACTTTTGGTTGAATAAAGAACTACAATATCCTCTTTTCTTCTAAAATATGCAATGACATTTTTGTAGTACTCTTTTCGAGCATCTCGTATGAATCCGTATTTGTCAATATATCCAACGTATTCCATCTTTGCATTATCTTGGTCCGTTATTTTTTTCCCTTGCCGTAATTGCTTGAGTGTAAGAAAACCAAAGAACTTTTTGTATATACAGTATTTGCTGTCCATATACAGACTGGGTCTGCCATTGTCTTTTTCCATGTCAAAGTCATCGAAATATTCGTTTTTATCATTGATGACTCCCTGAAAAGAAAACTGATTTCCTTGGAATGTGAATACAACATATTTAAGCATGACTTTCTCCTTTAATATAATTATATTGGGGGAATTGATAAAAAATTCTTTTATATTATATCATATTTACATAATATTTTCAAGCTTACCACCACCAAGGACTATATCATCTACATAGAAAACTGCAGATTGACCTGGTGTTATACGAGCTTGTGGTTCATCAAAAGTAACCTTTATTGTATTATTGTTTATCTGCTCAATTGTTGCTGGCGCCTCTTTTGTAGAATATCTTGTTTTTACATTTACTTTAAGTGGCTCTTTTATATCATCGACTAATAGTAAATTTATGTCTTTAACTAATACTTCTTTTTTATATAATTCTCTTTCTTCTCCAACAATTAGTTCATTTTTTATACTGTTATATCCTAATACGAAAAGAGGTGCTTTGTATGCAATTCCGAGACCTTTTCTTTGTCCTATTGTATAGTTGTATAATCCGTTGTGCGTTCCTAAAACGTTTCCTTTGCTATCTACAATATTGCCTATTTTAGGTCTTAATTGTGAATTTTCCTCCAAAAACTTTTTATAATTTCCATCTGGAATAAAGCATATATCTTCACTGTCAGGCTTATTTGCAATTTGTAAATTATTGTCTTTTGCTATTTGTCTTATTTCTGTTTTTGATTGAAAATCTGACAAAGGAAATATAATTTTAGATAGTAATTCCTTAGGAATTCTATATAAAACATAACTTTGATCTTTTAATGTGTTTTGTGATTTTTTTAGTACAAATCTCCCATATTGCTCACTATATTCTGTTTTTGCATAATGTCCAGTTGCCATATATTCTATTCCTAGTTCTTTGGCTTTTTGATATAAAGCTCCAAATTTTATATATTTATTGCATTCTATACATGGATTAGGAGTATTATTTTTGCAATATTCTGATATAAAATAATCTATAACATGACATTTAAATTCGTCTTCGAATTTTACCGCATAATGATTAATTCCAATCGTTTTGCAAACTTTTTGCGCATCTTGGATTGATAGCAGATTTTCATTATCTTTTCCCCACAATTTCATTGTTACTCCACTAACTTCATATCCTGCTTTTTTTAAAAGTAGAGCTGATACTGAACTATCCACTCCTCCACTCATTCCGACTAATATTTTTTTCATAATTATTATATCTCTCCCTTGGCTTTGTATTTTATCTTTTAAACTTATAATTTCTTGCTCATTTAAAACTACATCTTTTTTTCTTTTCTTCTTGCGCATTGAATACATTTTTCATTGTTAATATCATATCCGCAATCTAAACTATATAATCCCAATGTTTTATGAGTATATCTTGCGAGTTTGTTTAAACTTTCATCACTTAATATTGTTTTAATTTTCTTTGCTTCATCTTCAGCATTTTCATTGCTTACTCCAATAATTTCTGTTAAAAAAAGTTTTACAATGTCATAGGCTTCTATTATTTTTACCGCCTCTTTATTTCCAAGCTCAGTTAATTCAATATGCCCATAAGGTTCATACCTAAGAAGGTTTTCAATTTTTAAATTATTTATTGCATTGTTTACACTTGCTTTAGTTTTATTTAGTTTTTTTGCAATTTCAGTAACTTTAACTTCGTTATTTGTATTTTTTAATATGTATATAGTTTTCAAATATTCTTCTTGACTATTAGTTAATTCCATTATAAAATTATCCTTTCAAAAAATTCATCATTTAAGTTAGATTACTCTAACATTATATAATTTTTTTTTACTAATTGTCAAGTTTTGTAATATATTTGTAACATTATTGTAAATAATAATATTATCAAATTACTAGACTTTTTTGGTAAAATATATTATTATATATATATATTAAATTTATATTATTAAAAATAAAATTATTATGTTTAATAGAAAGGATTTTATAAATTATGCGTAAGATAATGATTTCTGCTTTTTTAGTATTATTTTTATTGCTAATATCTAGTTTTGTTTTTGCTTCAAGTGTAAATATGAATCTTGCAAGTCAGTCAAATATTGTGTCAAATTCATCTGCCCTTTCAAATGATGTAAACAATTCAGTAGTAACTAACAATTCTAATTCTTTAGAAAATACTAATTCTATTTCAAATAGTGAGACTAGAACAAATTCAACAGTAATAAAAAGTGTTAATAATGTTGACACTTCAGCTTCTTCTTTTGGTTTTAGCGAGGTTTTAAACATTTTATTGTTAGCTGTTGGTATCATACTAATCTTGCTAGCGGTTGCTATTCTTATTAGATTAAAATAAATAATATGCAGCGTAAGTATAAGATAGCTTTAAAATAAAGATAGAGAATTTTTCTATAATAAAAAATATAATTGAAGTAAAATTTATTACCTCAATTATATTTTTATTTTTCTTTCATATACCTTTCTATTTTTCTTTGTGCTTCTTTTCTTTTTAAGTCTTCTCTTTTATCAAATAATTTCTTTCCTTTTCCTATTCCTAATTCTATTTTAACAAAGTTACCCTTAAAGTATAATTTAATAGGTATTAAAGCGTAACCTTTAAGAGTTGTCATTCCTATTAGTTTATTTATTTCTGATTTATTTAAAAGAAGTTTCTTTGGTCTTAATGGTTCTTTATTATATATATTTCCATGTTCATAAGGGCTTATATTCATAGAGTATACATAAACCTCACCATTTTTTTCAATAGAAGCATAACTGTCTTTGAGATTTACTTTTCCAGCTCTAATTGATTTAATTTCTGTTCCAAATAATACAATTCCAGCCTCTAATTTGTCAATTATTTCATAGTTATAGTATGCTGTTGGATTCTTAGCAATATATTTATCCTTTTCCATTTTTTCCTCTTCTATATATATTTTATGGAATAAGTATACCACTTAGAAGGGATTAAATCAACTTATTTTTTATCATTATTTTCTTGCATATATTTTACTATTAAAACAATTATTACTATAACAACGGCAATTAGGAAAATCCATATCCATATATTGGCGTCCATTCCTAAAAATGTAGTTGCTGTTGTAGCATTTGTTGTGGTTAAATTACCAGCAGTGTTTTTATTTGACGTAACCACAGGTTGATTTGCTGTATTTCTTGCATTATTCCCTGCATCTACAAAATTATTAGTAACAGCGTTTGTTACATTTCCTGCAACATTTCCTACTGTATTAGCTCCAGTTGCAACAGCATTTCCTACCGCTTTTGCAGTATTTGCAGTTGCGTTTGCTATATTATTTATTACATTTGTCGTTGCAAAACATTTTACTGACATAATAACTATTAAGGTAAGTAGAATTGTAGATAAAATTATTTTTCTTTTCATTTATTTTCCTCCTTTTTGAAAAGATTTGATTATATACAATTCTATTGTTTTCAAAAATCAAAAAAATATACATTTTTTTAAATTTTGTTACTGCTTCCAAATACATCTCTCATTTTATGTTCAACGGTTTTTTGAATATATTCTCTTCCTAGTCCAAGATATTTTCTAGGATCAAATACTTCTGGGGAATTAACAAATGTTTCTCTTATTCCAGCGGTCATTGCTAATCGTAAATCTGTATCTACATTTATTTTAGATACTCCACGTTTACTTGCTTCATGTAGCATTTCATCTGGAACTCCCTTAGCTCCAGGCATATTTCCACCAAATTTATTGCATATTTCAACATATTCTGGAATTACAGTTGATGCTCCGTGTAATACAATTGGAGTATCAGGCATCAAGCTTTTAACTTTGTCTAGTATATCAAATCTTAACTTTGCCTCTCCTTTAAATTTATATGCACCATGGCTTGTTCCTATTGCAATTGCCAAGGAATCGCATCCTGTTCTTTTTACAAACTCTAAAGCCTGGTTAGGATCTGTATACATTGCATCGTTTTGAGATACGTTAACATCATCTTCAATTCCTGCAAGTTTTCCTAACTCTGCTTCAACTACAACTCCATGATCATGGGCATAGTCAACCACTTCTTTAGTTAATTTTATATTTTCTTCAAAATCATATTTTGAACCATCAAACATGACAGATGTATATCCATTGTCTATGCACAATTTACATGTTTCAAAATCTGGACCATGATCCAAATGTAGAGCGACTGGTACATCATGTTCTTCTAATCCAGCCTCTACCATATATTTTAAATATGGTATTCTTGCATATTTTATTGCACCTGCTGAAGTTTGTAAAATTACAGGTGATTTTTCATTGTTTGCTGCATCTAATATTGCTTGAACAAATTCCATATTATTTATATTAAATGCCCCTATTGCAAATTTTTCTTCGATCGATTTTTTAAACATTTCTTTAGTCGTTACTAAACTCATAATTTACCTATCTTTCTCCATTTATTATTTTGGCAAATGGCACCTCTTATCTTATTATATCGTCTATTTCTTTCTTCATTCCCTCTAAGACTTTTACACTGTTATCAAATTTTGCTTGTTCCTCATTACTTAGTTTTATTTCTAAAATATCTCTTACACCTTTATTTGAAATAATTGCAGGAACCCCTATATATACTCCAGAATGTCCATAATTTCCGTTTAAATATGTCGAGACAGTTAGTATTTCTTTTTCGTTATTTAGTATTGTTTTTACTAGTTTTGCAAGGCCTAATCCTATTCCATAATATGTTGCCTTCTTTCTATTTATAATTTCATATGCTGCTTGCTGTACTTCCGTATAAATTTCATTTAGAGTTTCTTCATTTTCTCCTCTTTGCTTTATTATGTCTATTAAAGGTTTGCATCCTACATAACTATGTGACCATGCAACAAATGATGAATCACCATGTTCACCCATTATATATGCATGGATATTTTTAGGTGACATTTCTAATTTATTTCCTATTAAATATCTTAATCGTGCAGTATCTAACACAGTTCCAGAACCAATAACTTTTTCTGGTTTAAAATTTGATACTTTTTGTACTACATAAGTCATTAAATCCACAGGATTTGTTGCAATTACAAAAATTCCTTTGAAGCCGGAGTTTACAACTTTAGTTGTAATTTCTTTCATTATCCCAGCATTAACTTTTGCGAGTTCAAGTCGAGTTTGTCCTGGTTTTTGTGCTATACCCGCAGTTATAACGACTATATCTGCATCTTTACATTCGTCATAGTCACCAGATTTAATGTCTATTCTGCTTGGAGCACATGAAAGTCCATGTGCCAAATCCATTGCTTCTCCTTCTGCTTTATCTTTTAACACGTCTATTAGTACAAGTTCATTTATACCTCCTTGATTTTCAAGTGAATATGCCATACTCATACCAACAAAACCTGTGCCTACTAAAACTATTTTTCTTTTCTCTGCCATTTTTATCCTCCTTTTAATAGTTTCTATTTTATGTTACTTTTATATTATTCGCATAATCTTTATTATTATATCACAATAAAAAAAATAAAAGCAATTCTTTTAAGAATTACTTTTATTTTTTAATATACTAGAAATTATCTATTACATTAAATTTTAAATTTTAGTTTTGTGAACAAAATACAGACTTTTAATCTTATTAATTATTATTAAATGTCTACTTTCATTCTTAAACCTTTTTCCATAAAAGATCTAAACCATCTTTAACTGTCTTATCTTCTAATTTGGTCTTATCAGATTTTTTACCTTTTGCTCTTGTTTCTACTTGTATCTTGTCTAACCATAAGAAAGATAAGAAAGAAACAAAAGTAAATGCTTCGTCTATTACTATATTTTTTGCTAGAACAGAAACTACATCAGCTGAATTAGCTTGAGTTAGCTCAACTACGTGTACTACTAATATTGTCAAAAAAGCTAATAACATAATACATGGTACTGTATTTGTTTTAAAATTTCTGGCTAAATATATGCAAAGTACAAAAATCACTATAGCAGCAATTAAGTAAATAGGGTTTGTAAAATTAAGTATTGGCATGTTCTTTCCTCCTTTGTTTATTATATATATATATAATATCTTATTTATTAAGTTTTTGCAATGTTTTTTTTATTAAGTTTTTGTTACAATATTGTTACAATATTACATTATTTAAGTTTTTCTTCGATTAACTTTGCAAGACTCTCTGCTTTTTTATTTATGTACTCTTGATTTTCGCCTTCTATCATAACTCTAACAAGTGGTTCTGTTCCTGATGCCCTTATTAAAACTCTTCCATTTTCTGCGAATTCATTATTTAGTTTTTCTATCTGACTTTGTATTTCATTGTCTTTATCAAAGTCATATTTTTTTTCTGAATTTACTTTTGCATTTATTAAAACTTGTGGATAAATTCTAATTATTTTAGCAAGTTCTTTTGCAGATTTATCTTTTTCTAGGATAGTTCTAATTAACATAAGTGAAGTAAGAATTCCATCACCTGTTGGATTATAATCTAAGAATATAATATGACCTGATTGTTCTCCACCGATGTTGTATCCGTTTTTCAACATGTCTTCTAGTACATATCTGTCTCCAACTTTTGTTTGTTCAAAGTGCATATCGTTATCTTTACAATATTTTCTTAATCCCAAATTGCTCATAACTGTTGCAACTAGAGTGTCTTTTGAAAGCTGTCTTTTCTCTTTTAGATAGTTTGAGACAATTGCCATTATTATGTCTCCATCAATTTCATTTCCATCTTCGTCAACTGCTAAACATCTATCTCCATCTCCATCATAGGCTATTCCCAAATTGCACTTATTAGCTACAACGAATTTTTTTAACATGTCTAAGTGAGTAGAACCACAGTTTGCATTTATGTTAATTCCATTTGGAGTATTGTTAATTATGTAATGTTTTATGCCAAGTGCAGTATATACTTTATCAGCAATTACTGATGTTGCTCCATTTGCCGTATCGATTGCTACAACAAAATTTTCTTTGTTTAATTTTTCGAAGCAATCTTCAAAATTCTTTCTAAAAAAGTATAAATACTCATCTAATAAATCTTCTCTTATTTCAGATACTCCTATTTTATTACTAGGTGCTGTTAATTCATTTATTTTCCCAGATTCCAAAACATTTTCTATTTCTTCTTCTATTTCATCAGGAATTTTCATTCCCTTATTGCTAAAATATTTAACACCATTAAAGTCATATGTGTTATGTGATGCTGATATAACAACACTTGCATCTGCCTTTAGTTTCTCTGTTAAGTATGCTACTCCTGGAGTTGGGATAACACCTAATAATTTTACATTTGCTCCATAACTAAGAAATCCAGCCGTCATTGCACTTTCTATTAGTGTTCCTGAAATTCTAGTATCTCTACCTATCAAGATTGTTGGGGCATGATTTGAGTGTTTTGCAAGAACGTAGGCACCTGCCTTTGCAACTTTATAAACTAATTCTGGCGTAAGTTCTGTGTTTGCAATTCTTCTAATTCCATCTGTTCCAAAATATTTCATAATTATTATCCTCATAAATAAATTTAGGTTTTTAATTTGGTTTTGCCTATAAACCAATATTCTAATTTTTTCTTAAATTAAGATCTAAATCCAATTTTAATTTTTCTTGTGGATTAAATATTCTAAGATAATAAGGGGTTATATCTTTTAATACATCACTTACTAATATTATGTCATCATCTTTAGATGTTAACTTTATATTAGGGAATGTCATTATCATCTTTTTATCTGAAAATGCTACATCTATAAATTTTTTTACACCTTGGTGATTTTGATACAAGTCTAAATATTCCTCATAATATGTATCTACACCTTTAACATCTAATTTATTATTATAAATAACTCTTGTAAGAAACATTTTTAAAGCAAAACATGTTAGTGCTTCATCTATTGCCATAAAAATTACAATAGCAATTAATATTTTATGCCAAACTTTATTTTCTTTAACTTTGTCAAGCCATTTATCAACGGTTGGGTTAACTAATCTGTTTAAAAATACTGTTAATATTCCCCAGAATACTGAAAATAGTAAGCAAATTCTTCCATTTATGTTAAAAGGTATATATGAATAGTCCCACCATTTTACATGGAAAATGTATTCACCTAACCAGCTAACAATATATTCAACTACTGAACCTATAAAAATTCCAGAAAAGAATAAATACCAATTGTTTCTTTTCAGCTTTCTTGGTATGCAGATTAAGCAAATTGCTCCTAATCCATATATACAGCAAAATGGTCCATATAGCATGCTTTTTCTACTTTCAATAACACCTTTTGTTAACATTCCAAATACTGTTTCTATAATAAATCCGCCAATACTATAAACTACGAAGTATGCGAATATTCTTGAAATTGTGTAATCAAATATTTTTAATTCTTTTTTTGCTTTTTCATTTGTCTTTGATATTTCAGGTACTTTTGTTTGAATACTTTCATCTAATACTTCTGTTCCTTCCATATTTTATATCCTTTCTTGCTACGTTTTATACTTCTTTTTCTTTCATTCTTTTATGTGCAATTTTAGATTGTAATTTTCTAGTCAAGCGTAATATAAATTCATAATTGTTTGCTATACTATATGCTAATGCAATTATAAATGATATCACATTTAATGTCCAGTACATTATACTATTTACATTTGGAATATATTTACTGTAATATGCAAGGCATACAATTCCTAATATTAGAGTTGGTCCTTTCCATTTTAGTTCTTTTAATCTAATATATTTTTTTAATTTATGCTGTCTATATAAATATACAATTACATCTGCAATTAGCGTTGAGAAACATGCGGCATATATTTTAAATGTTGAAACTAGCATTAAGTCAATTACTAAGTTTATTCCTGCTGCAACCATAGTTGTAGTTCCCATTATCTTAGTTTCTTTATATGCTCCAAATATTCCTCCGTAAAAGCTTGATAAATTTGAATAATATGTTGCTACCATGATTATTGGAATATATACATAGGCATCACTATATGCTTTGTTTATAAATATTGGGAATGCGAATGGCATTGCTGAAATTAAGCATATAGTAACAGCATATATAAACTTTTTCATGTCGTGATATATGTTATTGTAATATTTTTCTTTGTTTTCCTCTTTTACAATTTTAGCAGCAGACTCCTTCCATGCTGTGCAAAAGTAACTATATAAAACGGTTATTATATTTGGAAATTTGTTTGCCATTGCATAAATACCATTGGCTTCGGAGTTTATCATTTTTGTTAGTATTATTCTATCGGACATATTTATTATGCTCCAAGATATGCTATTTGGTACTAATGGTAGAGAGTATTTAACCATTTCTTTCATTATTGGTTTATCCATTTTTCCAATATATGAGCCCAATTTTAGCTTAATAAATATTACAAATGCCGTAGCTAAGTTTGCAATTGCATTAGCCCAAAGTAGTCCTTCAGATGATGGTTTAAAAAATAATATTATTATTGTAAGTATTATTGTTGATATTCCTAAAATAAAATTTGAAAATGAATATAATTTTATTTTGCTTAAACCTCTGGAAAGTGCATTGCTTAATCCTATTAAGATATTTGATATTACAAATATTATGAATACAGCAATGAGTGATGCATTATAATTTGTTGCTACATTTAATATTATAATCGCTAAAGGTATAAATATTGCCGTTCCTATCAGTGTGTAAAAAATTGTCTGGGTTATTATTTTTTTCTTTTCTTGTTTTGTATCTGCATCTATTAGGAATCTAAACATAGACTCTTCCATAAGCATTGTAATTATAGGACATAAAAATACAGATACTGTACAAATAAAATCGTAAGTACCAAATTCAGAAACTGACATTTTGGCAGTATACAATGGTAATAGTAAATATGAAATTATTTGAGTTCCTATTTTTCCTATTGCTATTATTATTGTATTTTTTACTAATTGATTCTGATGATTCATACTACTCCTTTGTTAATTCTATTATTTTTTTATCCAAAATATTGCAAAAATTTGCATTGTTACTATTAAACTCCTTTGGTGAAAAGTCTTTATTTACAAGTTCTTGCAATTTATCAAAGTCATTTAAAGCTAAGATATATCCTCTTTTCGAAAAATTATCTAATATTTGTAATTGATGATCATTAACATGCTCTTTATATTTCTTTAATCTTGCACCCACAATCATCTTTTTATGTAATTTAATACCCTCTATTATTGTTCCTACCCCTGCATGAGTAATAATTACACTTGCTTTTTTCATGTAATCATTAAACTCAGATTGCGTTAGATATTTATGTATTTCTATTTTATTTGATTTGAACTGCGTTGATCCAACTTGTGCTACTATCTTTTCGTTAGTATCTAATTTTTCAGTTGCTTCAAGTAATCTTTTAAATTGCTTATCCTGAGTCCCTAATGTTACAAATATCAAAATTATTACCTCCAAATTAAGTATATTTTTAATAAATCCATCCCCAATATTCAGCTTTAGGATACAATCTTTTCATCTCTTCCCATTGAACTACAAAAGTATTTGCAATTGGATATACTAGTCTTCCCGCAAGAGTTTTTGACGTTCTATTTGCAAATGTTTCTATCCATATTACTTTAGATCCAAACATTCTTGCTATATAACACATTGCAACCGCAGTATGAGTTCCTGTAGTCACTACTACTTTTGGTCTTAATTTAAAATATAGATATAAGCTTTTAAAAAAGTTTATCAATAATACAAAAAAGTATTTTAATGGATTTTTTCTAGTCCCATATATCAAATAATATACTTTCCCTTGGTATTTGTTTATTAAATCTTTGTTCGAATCTGTTTTTTCGGTTACTATTGAATAATTATAATTTTCAATGTCAAGTTGTCTGAGTTCATTTAGATGTCCTCCTTCACTTGATATAAACATAACTTTTGTCATATTTTTTCCTTTTCTAGAAATTACTTTCTAATTATCTTATATGATTTTTATATATTGCAAACTGCGCAGCGATTAAGCAAAGTAATAATGAAGCACGAACTTTGTATGTCTACATCTTTTTTGGAACTTCTATTCCAAGTAGATTTAATCCATTTGTCAATGTGATTTTAGCCATATATGTTAAATAAATTCTAGCGTCTTGCAATTTCTTATCATCACAAATTACTTTATTTTGATTATAAAAACTACTATAAGCTTTTGACAAATCAATTACGTATCTAGCAATAACTGATGGCTCATTCTTTTGCATTGCAAAAATTATTGTATCTTGAAAACTAGAAATTAACTTAATAACTTCAATTGATGATTCATCTGTTAAATCTGTAAAGTCAAGTTCATTTGCATTTGGAATATAGTTTACCTTTTGAAGAACACTATTTGTTCTTACTGCGGTATATTGTGCATAAGGTCCTGTTTCTCCATTAAAGTTTAATGCAGCATTTAAGTCAAATACTTGCTCTTTAATTCTTGATTCTTTTAAATCATCAAATACAACTGCACCAATTCCAACTTGCCTTGATATTTCATCTTTATTTTCTAAATCTCTTGTTTCCATTATTTCTTTTACTTTGTAAATTGCATCATTTAGTAAGTCTTCTACCTTTACAAAATTACCTTTTCTTGTTGACATCTTGCCTTCCGGAAGTCTTATCATTCCATAGCTTACATGTTCTAAACCATTAGTATATTTTTTATCTAATCCCAAATATTTTGAAACAGCAAATACCTGTCTCAAATGTAGTATTTGCTCTCCACCTACAACATACAAGCATTTATCAAAGTCATAAGTTCTAGCTCTATACATTATTGCGGCTAAATCTCTTGTTGCGTATATTGAAGAACCATTGGCTTTTTGAATTATGCATGGTGTATCAATTCCTATATCAGTTAAATCAACAATTTTAGCACCTTGTGATTCTACTAATTTTCCTGATTTTTGCAAAGTTTCAACTACTTCTTGCATTTTGTCTAAATAAAAGGATTCTCCATTCATTGAGTCAAATTTCACACCAAGTAAGTCATATATTTTATTAAATTCTTTTAAACTTAATTCCTTAAAAGTATTTCTAATTTCAACACAATATGTATCTCCATCTTCTAATTTTTTAAACGTTGCTCTACACTCTTCAAGAACACTTTCATCTTCTTCGCATAGAGTATTTATTCTAACATACATATCTGCTAATTTGTCTATTGGATTTTCACTAAAGTCATACTCTTTCCCCCATCTTTTATATCCTTCAATTAGCTTCGCAAATTGAGTTCCATAGTCTCCTAGATGGTTAAGTCCTATTGTATTAAATCCTAAGAATTTATAAATATTATATAATGCATGTCCAATTATTGTAGTTTTCAAATGTCCTATATGAAATGGCTTTGCTATATTAGGCGATGAATATTCTACTAATATTGTTTTCCCATTTCCCATATTAGACATACCATAACTTTCTTTTTGAGCATTAAATTTTTCAACCAGTTCTTTTACAATTTCTTCCTTAGCAATAAAAAAGTTTAAATAGCCATTAACGACTTCAACATTAGAAATTATTTTTTCATCGATTTTCATATTTTGTTTTATATCATTTGCAATCATTATTGGTGATTTTTTAAGTTCTTTTGCAAGCTTAAAACATGGAAAAGAAAAATTTCCATTTTCCTTTTCCTTTGGAATTTCAATATAACCTTCTATTTCATTTTCATCTATTGTAGTTGCCTGTGCTATACTTTTGGCTATCATTTTTTTAAAATCCATTTTGATTTTCCTCTTCTTATAATCCTATTTTTAGTCTCCTAAATTAATTCCTATATCTCTTGCTGTTTTTACAAGTTCATTGTCCATGGTTACCAATCTGACGTTACTTTCTTTTGTTCCGCCCTCAACTGCCCCTAATTCTTTATTTTCACCAACTACGTCTTCTAATGGAACATATCCTAGTTTTCCATTTTGAATTACTGTAAGTACTCCAAATTTTCCCTGCATTGCAAGTTCCATTGCTTTTGCACCATATTTAGTAGAAAGAACTCTATCATAAGCTGTTGGGGTTCCTCCTCTTTGCATATATCCAAGAGTGGTACATCTTGCTTCTAATCCAGTCAATTCTTGAAGTTCTTTTGCAACTTTGTCTCCTGCTCCAGCAAACTTTTTAGCAATGCCTGTTCCATTTCCTATATCTGCATTTATAGTTGATGCTTCTCCGTCTTGAGGTACTGCTCCTTCGGATACAACTACAATGCTAAATTGTTTTCCGTTTGATATTCTGTCTTTTATTTTTTCTGCAACTTTATTTATGTTGTAAGGAATTTCCGGAATAAGTGCAACATCAGCCCCACCAGCTATTGCTGATTCTAAGGCTATCCACCCAGCAAATCTTCCCATAACTTCTAGTACCATTATTCTGTGATGAGTTTCTGCTGTTGTATGAAGTCTATCTAATGCTTCCATTGCAACGGAAACTGCTGTATTATATCCAAAAGTTATATCTGTGCATGCCACATCATTATCAATTGTTTTAGGTACTCCTATTGTATTTATTCCCTTTATAAATAGATCTCTTGATGATTTTTGAGTACTATCTCCTCCTAATGTAAATAGACAATCAAAACCATCTTTCTTAATATTTTCAACACATAAATCTGATAAATCCTTATATTCAATACTTCCATCTGGATTTGTTACCTTGTAGTGGAATACTATTGTATTTGTTGAAGAGCCTATTATTGATCCTCCTCTAGATAATATTCCTGACGAAATATTATTTCCATCTAATCTTACAAAATTATTTTCAAGAAGACCTTTGTATCCATCAATAAATCCATAACATTCCACTCCGTTATTTTCTGATGTTTTCTTTATAGCTCTTATTACAGGATTTAGCCCTGCTACATCCCCTCCATTAGCCAAAATGGCAACTTTTTTTAGCATTTTTATCCTCCTTGGTTATTTAGTTTTTATATTTTTTTACGTTTTCTTCATTGTAATAAATATTTTTATAGCCTCAGCTATTTTAATCTATACTTATAAATATTACTTTGCTCTTTTTTTAATAGTTTCTCTACTTTTTTCTGCTTTTCCATTTTTTCCAATCTTAATAATAAACATTATTATTAAAAGTAATAGTAACACTGCAACAGCTATTAAGAATGCTATAGTTTTATTAGTATCACTGAAAAAATCCGTTAAAAAGTTTTTTACTTTAGAAATCACATTATTATTTTCTATTTTAGACATTACCGTTGTTTCTGTTGTAATGTTTACTAAAATTTGATAAATTGTTTTTTCTTCACCACTTGTTAATACAATAGTAATTAAATTGTCTCCTAAAACAAGTGAATCATCATTTCCTATAACCTCAATGTTAGATGATGAATCATCTTTGATTGATTTTATATTAAGTTTTTGCACCTTTTCAGGCTGTGTTATTTTTGCCGTATAAAAATATTTATTTTTTGAAAATTCTGGAGAAATTGTTGCTCCTTCAATTTCCAGATTTGATAGTTTTAGATTGTTGTCTTCTTGTTTTGATACACTTATTTTATATGTCTTTGTTTTCTTATTTGCAGATGTTACAACTATTTTAACAGTGGATTCTTTTGATGTTATTCCTGTATTACCACTAATTTTAACTGTAGATTGTTCACTTTCCGGAATTGCACTTACACTAATTTCCTTTTCGCTTGTTGGAATAGATAAATAATACTGTGTTGTATTCTTATTAAATTCAGGTGATATTTCATAGTTTTCTACTTCTATTGATTTTAAGTTCATATTAGACTTTTCATCACTTACAATGGTACTTGTACTGCTTGAAGCCATGCAATTTGAGCTGTTTAATATTATTAGTCCTACTATAATAAATATTATTAGATTTCTTAGATTATTTTTAGTTTTCATTTTGGAGTCCTTCCTTTGTTTCATTTTTCATTATTATATAAAATTTCTTTTTCTTTTTCAATAGAAAAGAACTTTTTTCTATATTATTTTTATTAAAATCGATTTTATTTGTTATTAAAAATAAAATTAGAGCAATTCTAAGGCTACGATACTTTTAAATTCGTTTTTAAAATTTCTAATTTCTTTTTATTTTAGTAATTGCAAGTCCATCTCCTACCTCTAATATCTTTGTTTCTAATTTCGGATCTTCCGTAATTAATTTAATGTATTCACGAAGATGTGTGACAGCAGTCCTTTGTTTATGCTTGTTGTAATCGCTCATAACATAACCTTTAAATAAAATATTATCCGCAAATATTATTCCTTCTTTATTTAATAATCGTAATGCTTGGTTTAGAAAGAATGGATATTTTCCTTTTGACGCACCTATAAACACCATATCATATTTAAGGTTTTCTTCGTTATTGAGATTTATATTAGGAAGAACTTGTGTTGCATCTCCCTCTATTATGTTTATTTTTTTATCTTTTTCTACTATTTTAATATTTTCCTTAGCTTCTTTTATTCTATCTTGATCTCTTTCTATTGTGTCGATTATTCCATTTGGCATTAAAAATTCTGTAAAGCATATTGCTGAATATCCAACTGCAGTTCCAATTTCTAAAATTCTATTTGTATTTTTATCTTTCATTGTTTCTTTTATGACGTCTAGTGTATCATCCATTATGATAGGTACATGATTTTCTAATGCTTTTTTCTTTATTTGTTCTAATTTCATTTTAAATTCCTCCATTATCTAATACTTTAGATTTATATGCTTTTATAGAATAAAAGCATATAAGAAAGTTTCTTATATGCTTTTTATGTCTTAATTATACATCTTTTTGTGTTCTTTTAGCTTCTCTTTCACGAGTTTTAGTATCAAGAATCTTTTTTCTTAAACGAATATTAAGTGGTGTAACTTCAACAAGCTCATCTTCAGCTATGAATTCAATAGATTGTTCTAGTGACATTTTTACTGGTGGAACTAAACGAAGTGCATCATCTGCTCCAGAAGATCTTGTGTTTGTTAAATGTTTTTCTTTGCATACATTTATTGTTATATCTTCATTTCTTGAATTTATTCCTACTACCATTCCTTCATATACTTCTACTCCTGCACCAATTAGAAGTTCTCCTCTTAATTGTGCATTGAATAATCCATAAGTTATTGATGTACCTGGTTCAAAAGCAACAATTACTCCTCTTGTACGAGATTGTATTTCCCCTTTATATGGTTCATACTCTTTAAATACACTAGACATTGTTCCTTCTCCTCTAGTGTCTGTTAAGAATTCTGTTCTATATCCAATTAACCCTCTTGCTGGTATACTAAACTCAATTTTTGTATGTCCTGGTTCTGCTGGTTCCATGTTAGACATTTCAGCTTTTCTTGTTCCTAATTTTTGTATAACTGCTCCTACTGTATCATCTGGAACATTAACGCTTAGAATTTCAACTGGTTCACATTTAACTCCGTCAATTTCTTTTATAATAACTTTTGGACGAGATACTAGAAGTTCAAATCCTTCTCTTCTCATTGTTTCAATTAAAATAGAAAGATGTAATTCACCACGTCCACATACTTCAAAGCTTTCTGCTTTGTCCGTTTCTTTTACTCTTAGAGATACGTTTCTTTCAAGTTCTTTCATTAGTCTATCACGTATATGTCTTGAAGTAACAAATTTCCCCTCTTTACCTGCTAAAGGCCCATCATTAACACTAAATGTCATTGAAACTGTTGGTTCATCAATGTTTACAAAAGGAATTTTGTCTGGATGATCTACATCACATACAGTTTCACCAATGTTAATATCTGCAATTCCTGATATAGCTACTATATCTCCAGCTTCTATTTCTTCAGCTTCAACTCTTTTTAGCCCTTCATAAGTAAATAATTTTGCTATCTTTCCTTGGATTGTTTTTTCATCTTTGCACACACATACAGATTGTCCAATTTTAATTGTTCCTCTTTCAACTCTTCCTATTGCTATTCTGCCTAAATAATCATCATATCCTATGTTAGAAATTAGAAGTTGCATTGGTCCGTCAACATCGCATTTAGGAGCATCTATGTGACTAATAATAGTATCAAATATACATCTAATATTGTCGCTTTCGTCTTCTAAATTCATTTTTGCTATACCATTTTTTGCTGATGCATATATAACAGGAAAGTCTAATTGTTCATCTGTTGCATTTAAGTCCATAAATAATTCTAATACTTTATCAACAGCTTTAAGTGGTTGAGCTCCTGGTCTATCTATCTTATTTATAACAACAATCGGTTGTAAGTTTAATGCTAAAGCTTTTTTTAATACTTCTCTTGTTTGTGGCATTGGTCCATCAAAAGCATCAACTACCAATAAAACTCCATCTACCATTTTAAGTACACGTTCAACTTCTCCCTCGAAGTCAGCATGACCTGGTGTGTCTACTATGTTTATTTTAACGCCATTATACATAACTGATGTGTTTTTTGAAAGAATTGTAATTCCTCTTTCTTTTTCAATATCATTTGAGTCCATTACTCTTTCTGCTACTTGTTCATTTTCTCTAAATACATGGCTTTGTCTTAGTAATGCATCTACTAATGTTGTTTTTCCGTGGTCAACGTGTGCAATAATTGCTATATTTCTTATCTTTTCGTTATTCATTTTTTAAAATCCTCTTACTTTCTTAAATTTGCTACTCAATATTTTTTATTATTGACTTTTTGATTAATTTTCAATCCTTTTTTACTATGTTCTTTTATTACAATTTAAAGAACTATTATATTTTCTTTCAGAATATACTAACTGCATTCTTTTATTTTCTCTGTCTAATTCTTTGATTATTACTTTGATTTTTTGTCCTTGTTTTAGTATTACTCGCGTTTTAGCATCTCTTACGTAAGCCAAATTATTTTCTGGAATATTTAATAAACCCTGGTTTCCGTCAACATCAATAAAAGCCCCATACGAGCATAGACTTGACACAGTTCCGATATACTCATCACCAATTTTAACTTTATTCCAAAAATCTTCTTTTTTACTAATTAACATATCATTCCTTTTTAATCAATTAACTAATAATCAATTAACCATTAAATTATACTCTAATCTTTTTGTTTTGTCAACATAATTATTGTATTCATTACTTCTTTAGTAGCATTATCTAACCAATTAGGATCATCAGACTCAAATTTATTTATGTCTATTGGTTTCCCATAATTAAATACTATTTTAGCAAATGGTTTAAAACTACCGCTAACTCCAACTGGAAGTATTTTAACTTTAGCTTTTGCAGCAAGAAAAACTGCTCCATTCTTAACTTTTACATTTTTAGCCATACCTTTACGTGTTCCTTCAGGGAAAATGCCAAGAATTTCTCCATTTTTTAATGCTTTAAGGCACATTTTTATTGATGTTATATCACCTGAATTTCTTTTAACAGGTATTATATTGAATAAATGTCCAAGCCAAGATATTGGTGGAATTCTATATAAATCAGCTTTACCAACAAATCGGATTTTTTGCTTGTTTAATAAAACTATTCCTGCGGCATCAAGGTAATTTACATGGTTTGCACAAATAATAAAGCCTTCATCTTGATTTAGATTTTCTGTACCATTTTTTTCTACTCTATAAAAAATATGGTATAGCCCTGCTAGGAATCCCTTGGTAATTGCTCTTTTTATCTTTTTTAGTTTTGTCTCTTTGGTCATTATATAGCCTTGCTCTATCTTTTTGCTAGTTCTTTTGGCTTTCTTTACTATCTTTGATAATTTATGCACCACCTGTTTGATGCTTAAGTTTGTTGTATCTATGTAAATAGCATCCTCTGCCTGTTTAAGGGGTCCAATTTTACTATTTTTATCATTATTGTCTCTGAATTCAATGTTTTCTCTAATTTCTTTTTCAGACATTTTTATGTTATTTTCTTTATTCTGTTTTACTCGTCTTTTTATTCTTTCTTCTACTGATGCATCCAAATATATTTTAACATCCGCATTTGGAAATACATTAGTTCCTATATCTCTTCCCTCAAGAATTACATCTTTTCCTTCGGACATTTTTCTTTGGAGTTCCACCATTGCTATTCTGACTTCAAGTATATGTGAAACTTGAGACACATTTTTAGTTACTTCAGATTCTCTTATTTTTTTTGAAACGTCATTTCCATCTAGAAGTACTACATTGTTCTCTGGAAATTCTATTTTAATACTTTTTAATACTTCTTTTATTTTTTGAACATCACTAAATTTGATATTTTCATCTAGTAATTTTAATGTTACACATCTATACATCGCTCCTGTATCTAAATACATTAGTTTGTATTTTTTTGCTAGTTTTGATGTTACTGTACCCTTTCCTGTTCCTGATGGTCCATCTATTGCTACTATAAATGACATATAATTGCTCCTCTCTGGTTATTACATTTTTATTTACTGCTTTGGTATTTCAATTTTTTTTGCAACAATACTTATATTTTTAACATTCATTGTTGTTTGTCTTTCTATTTCCCTTATACATCTTTCTTTAAATATTTTTAATGTTGAATATATATTTATTCCGTATCTTATTCCTACTTCTATATAGATCGAAGGTCCCAGTTCACTTTTATTAACACGTACTCTAATTACTTCTGAAATAGCTTCATTTTTTGTTGCCAAATATTCTATTATTTGTCTAAAAACAGTATCTGATATTGTAAAATTCCCAATATAACTAAATGTAGGTCTAATTATTGATTTTTCTGAAATGTATGGATCTTTTTCTCCTCTTGTTTTAAAAATTTGTAAAGGATCTAATAAGAATCCAGAAAAATCTTTTTTTATTTCAAAAGTCGGAACAGGGATTACGTGTTTTCCTTCTGTTGTTCTTACTCTTCTTGCATTTTCTATTTCTTCTTCAGTAGCAACATCAGTTATATAAATAATTTTTTCTATTTCTGGTAACTTCAAATTTTCTGCGATCTGTTTTACCATATTATTCGATGTTCCTAAAATTAAAATTGATTCAGGCTTATATTTTTCTATTGCTTTAATCATCTCATTTTGTTGTTTTTCATTTATAAATAATGCTCTTTTTACTGTTTCTATTTTTGTAGGCGCCCTTTTTGCAGAGCTTCCAGCTACTATGTCATTATCTTTTACTAATATTCCATCATCAATTATATATTTGATATTGTGTTCTCCTGCAACCATTTGAGCTCTATAACTTTTTCCAGTTCCCGATGGTCCTACAAACGCATATACTTCAATCTTTTTCATGTCCTTAGTTCCTTTCAATTAGTGCTATTCCATATTCACTGTTTTTATATTTTGTTTTATAATATTCTTTTTCTTTTATATTGCATCCTGATAATTCTTTAGATACAGCTTCTGGCAGTTCTGAATTTTCATAGCTAATTACCCAAATTCTTCCTTTAAAATCTTTTAGTTCGTCTAAATTATATATTGTTTTTCCATAAGCTTTGTATGCTTCTTCAACATTCCAATTTTTTCTATCCCAGAAATATGTTTTGCTATAATCTATGTTCAATTCAGCATCTATAACAAATCCGCTTCCGTCATTGCTAATTAGTACTATATCATCTTCTTCTATATTACTTTTTACATATGTTACAGGCTCTTGGTTTGATTTATCATAGTTATCTTTTATTAAATTTATGTTAATTATTGTTGATGAAATGAATATTATGCTACATATTGCTATTATATTTTTCATATTGTCTTTTGACATTAAAATGGCCATAACTAGGAATAATATACCTTCTAAATTAAGTAAATATCTTGCATATAAAATAGGCTGTTTCATCGATATTATTCTTATAATTGCAACAACTGTAAAATAAATAAGTAGTGCAATTTTTACTATTTTTTCGTTTTTTCTATTTTTTATAAATAAGTATATAAAATACCCTATTGTTATAATAGTAACTGGTATTGATATAAATTTATATAAATGTATTACTTCTCTTAGATTACCTGTTATTATGAATTCAAGCATTTCTGCATAGTCTGGTTTTGAAATCCAAAATCCATTTGAAACATTTTTTGCTTGTACTATAAAAGCACCAAGCCATGGTAAATAAATTATTATATCCAATGCTATAGACATAATACATTTTTTTAAACTTTTAAAATAGTTTGCATGTTTTGTTGTGTATTTTTTAGTTTTAAGCGTATTTACTAATAAATATATAAATAGATACATATTTACTACAAATGCCGTTATTAAGCCATAATAGTGTGTATATGCAGATGCTAAACTAAATATAGTTAATATAATCCAATTTTTAACTAAAGAATCATTTCTATAAATTCTGTAAGCATATATAGTCATTATTGTAACAAATAACATTGCCCACGTGTACATTCTTATTTCTCCAGCATAGATTACACAAACTGGCATGAATAAAGTTAAAAATGTGAAAATCAATCCTGTTTTTTCACCAAAATCTTTTCTTATATGTGTATATCCTAAAATTGCCATTATTATAAGTGGAATTATAGAAAGTAATCTACTTACTAAAATGGAATCGTTTATAAATATTTTTGCTATCTTTAAAATAAAATAATATAATATTGGGTGTACATCATTGCTTCCTATTATCCAAATATCTTTAAATGAGTGATTTGTTATTGCTACCGAATAACTTTCATCAAACCATAAATTTGAATGGAAACATGATAAACTAATAAATATTGCTCCTAGTATAATTATAAGCATATAAAATATCTTTATGTTTATATGTTTTTTTACAATTATTAAATCTTTAGTGAGTGTTTTTTTATCATTATTCTTCATAAATGCTCCGTACTCATTCCTTTTAATTTATTGTTTTAATAATCATTAGTTTTTAATTTTATTTATCCTTCACATCATCTATTTTTACATTTCTATTATGTTCAATTTTTTCCCATTTTGTGTCTTGTTTAAATAAACATTTAAAGTTTATAAGTAGCCATGATCCTAAAAATACTGGATACATTATTAAACCTTTCCACATTTTTTTTATTGGTCTTTTGTCCATTATCATTATAGCCATTGCTACAAATATTGGTAGTATAAATGTTGGTACTAGGAATTTTAGAATATTTATTGCGAAAGCTGATGTTGTCATTCCTTTTGCTAAGTAAACAACCGCATTTATTACTAATAATAGTATTGTAATTACAAACATTGGAATACTTCCAAGCATATATAATAGACCATCAAAGTTCATTAGAGTTCTATTTTCTTTTGCAGATTTTGCTAATGGTTTAGTATATTCTCTTAAGCATTGAATATGACCTATGGTCCATCTTGATCTTTGAGACCAAGATGGTTTAAATTTAATTGGCTGTTCATCATAGCATATTGCATCTGTTGCCCATCCTAATTTTTTTCCCTGTATTATTCTTTTTAGTGAAAACTCGATATCCTCTGTAAGAGTATTAGTATCCCATCCCTTTGGTCTTATTGCATCCATTTTTACCATAAATCCTGTCCCATTTATTAAAGGAGAAAGTCCAGCATTATATCTTGCTAAATGATAAAATCTGTTCATTGTCCAGTAAAATATTGCATACCCAGCAGAAACCCAACTATCAGTTGGATTTTTAATGTCTCTGTACCCTTGTACAACTTCTTCTCCTTGGCATAAATGTTTGTTCATTGCGTTTAGAAAATTATTGTCTACAATGTTATCTGCATCAAATACACAAAATGCATCATAGTTCATATTAGGATCTGTTAATAATGTATTTAAGAAAAGCTGTAGTGCAAAACCTTTTGTTTTTTTAGCTGAATCATTTTCTGTTCTTACAAAAACTTTTGCGTCTAATTTTCTTGCTACTTCCTCTGTTTTATCTGTACAATTATCTGCAATAACATATATATCATATAAATCTTTTGGATAGTTTTGTTCTCCTAAACTTGTTATTAGGTTTCCTACAACTTGTTCCTCATTATGTGCAGGAATAATTGTTACAAATTTATGCTTTTTATTTACAATATAAGGTTTTTCTTTTAAGTTTATAAATGAGAATAAACTTACAACTAATTGATAAATCCAATATACTGTTATTATCCATACTAGCGCTTGTTGTACAAAATATAAAATTTGCATATATTTCTCCTTTACTAATTACTTCTCATTATTCATTTTCTATATGTTCAGCTTCTAAATCTTTCATATTTAAGTTTATTCTTCCTTGATTGTCTATTTCACTTACTTTTACTTTAACTTCGTCTCCAATAGCTAATACATCTTCTACTTTTTCAACTCTTTTGCTTGATATTTTAGATATGTGTAATAATCCTTCTTTTCCACCACCTAAATCTATAAATGCTCCAAAAGATGCTATTCTAGAAACTTTTCCTTCATAAATTTTTCCTACTTCAATTTCTCTGGTAATATTTTCAACAATTTTTATTGCTTTTCTTGCAGATTCTATATCTTCAGAATATATGAATACTTTTCCGTCTTCTTCAATATCAATTTTTACTCCAGTTTGTTCAATTATCTTGTTAATTGTTTTTCCGCCTGCTCCTATTACATCTTTTATTTTATCAACAGGTATAGTCATTGATAAAATTTTTGGTGCATATTTAGATAATTCTTTTCTTGGTTCTGGAATAGCCTTTAATAGTACATCATCAATAATATGGTCACGTGCAATTTTAGTTCTTTCAAATGCTTGTCTTATTATTTCATAAGTTAGCCCATCTATTTTTATATCAACTTGTATTGCTGTTATACCATCTTTTGTTCCTCCAACTTTAAAATCCATATCCCCAAAAAAGTCTTCAATATCTTGTATATCTGTTAGAACTATATAGTTATCTGGATTTTTTGGATCTGTTATTAAACCTGATGAAATTCCGGCTACTGGTTTTTTAATTGGAACACCTGCATCCATTAGTGCCAAAGTACTACCACATATACTTGCTTGTGAAGTAGAACCATTTGATTCTAGAACTTCTGATACTACTCTTATTGTATAAGGGAATTCATCTTCACTTGGTATTACTGGAAGTAATGCTCTTTCTGCTAATGCCCCATGTCCAACTTCTCTTCTTCCTGGTCCCCTTGAAGGTCTTGCTTCTCCTACACTGTATGATGGGAAATTATACTGATGCATATATCTTTTTGCTTTTTCTGAGTCTAATCCATCTAATTCCTGTTCATCTTCTTTAGTTCCTAGTGTAGCAATTGAAAGTACTTGTGTTTGTCCTCTTGAGAACAATGCGCTTCCGTGTACTCGTGGAAGTAGTCCAACTTCAGCAGATAATGGTCTTACTTCATCTATTTTTCTTCCATCTGGTCTTTTATGTTCTTCTAAAATCATCTTTCGAACGCAATGTTTCTCTAAGTCGTGTAATGCTGCTCCAATATCAAATGCATGCTCTGTTGGGGCATCTTCTCCAAACATTTCTATTGCTATGTTTTTAATTTCTTCTGCAACTTTATCAACATTATCATTTCTTACTTCTTTATCTGTATTTTGTACTGCTTCATACATTGCATTTTCAAGTTTATCACATACAGCTTTATAAAATATTGGTTCAACTGCAAACGATTTATATTCAAATTTTGGTTTACCTATTTCTGATTTAATATTTGAAATGAATTTGCATATTTTCTTAATTTCTTCATGTGCTTCCTTTATTGCTTCTAGCATTATATCATTAGATATCTCATCAGCTCCTGCTTCAATCATTGTTATTTTTTCTTCAGTTCCTGCTACAGTTAGTCTTAATGAACTTTCTTTATTTTGATTTGATGTTGGATTTATTATAATCTTATTATCTACATATCCTACTTGAACTGCTGAAGTTGGGCCTCCCCATGGAATATCTGATATTGATAGTGCCGCAGATGTTCCAATATTTGCACATACTTCTGGACTGCAATCTTCGTCCACTGATAGTACTGTATTTACAACGCATACGTCATTTCTAAAATCATTTGGAAACAATGGTCTTATTGGTCTGTCTATTGCTCTTGAAACTAATATTGCTTTGTCTGCTGGCTTTCCTTCTCTTCTATTAAAACTTCCTGGAATTCTTCCTACTGAATATAGCTTTTCTTCATAATCAACTGATAATGGAAAAAAGTCAACTCCGTCTTTTGGGTCTTTTGATGCTGTAACATTAGTCATAACTACTGTTTCGCCATATCTTACTGTTACACTTCCATTTGCCTGTTTTGCAAACTTTCCTGTTTCGATTGTTAGCTTTCTTCCTGCTAACTCTGTTTCATAAATTTTAAACATTTTTTATCCTCCTAAATTTTAGTTTAATTGATTTAGAAGTAACCTCTATATTATAAACTTATATTTTGTAAATTTTTACATTTATATTCTTTTTTAATAAGTTTACATTATACAAGCTACTTTTCCAAATCAACCTTCTTTTATATTTTATAATAAAATTGCAATAAATTCAAGTAAATGGCTTATTTTATTATATTTATCATTGTATAAGTGTCAATGATGTGAAACAAAAATATATAAAAATTAAATCTATAT
>CAZDPV010000013.1:0-37306 GCA_964507565.1 uncultured Clostridium sp. | reverse complement strand
AAAGTTTTTTTAACTGTTGATTTTAAAATCGTTTTGTACTATAATATATAGTGTAATAGTATAAAAATATCAAAATAAAGAAAACATATAAATAGAAAGGGAAATACGATGAAAAAATTGAAAGAATTGGTAGTAAGCATATTTGTAATTTCACTAACAATAATTACACTTGGAAGTAAAAGTTTAGCAACTGAAAGTACAAGTGGAATGTATTTGCAATTAAAGAATCAATCAAATGGGAGAGATACAGGATTTTATGTTGTAGGAACAGATGGTTCAAAAAAGCCTGTAATAAAAATAGTTGAAACAAATCAAGCAGGAACAACAGAAGATGCATCAAAAGCAATCTATTGTATAAAAGATGGAGTTGGATTCGGATCGGAAGCATCCTCAGGAGACATCGTAAAGTATACACAATATTTTGACTTAAAAGCTCCAAATTCAATAAATGACACATATAAATCAGCCTTACCACAAGATACAACAACATATAACGAATTGGTATGGCTACTTGATAATATATGCATACCAACTGACTCAGCTTCAAAAAATAAATTATTAACATCAGCAGGTCTTGCAACAGATGAATTTTCAAGCATAATGTCTCAAGAAGAGGAAAAGGATGTAATTGAAGTAATACAGCAAGCAGCAATTTGGTATTACACAAATCCCAGTGGGGAATACCACCCAACAAATCCAACGACATTTACAGTAGCAACAACAAATGGTGGAATTGGTACAAATTTAGATGATAAATACAGCTTAAGTCTAGTAGAGGATGAAAATCCTGTATCAGTTCTGTACAATTATTTAATAAATGGAGCTAAAAATGCTGTAAATAGTGGTTTTACTTATGCTTCATCAATAAAACAGTCACCAACAACATTTGATAAATCAAATGCAACAGTATCAGTAGATGGTAGTAATTACTTAATAGGTCCATATACTATTTCAAATACAAGTTCAGAATCAACTCTAAACGTAAAAATATTAAATGGAACAACAGAGTTAACTAATATAACAATATTAGGCGAAAATAAAACAACAGCACTTTCGGGAGCAACAACGACAGATAAAATTAAAACCAATTTGGGAAATAAATTTTATATTCAACTTCCAATTACAACATCAGCAAGTAACATATCTATTGAGGTAAAAACAGATTATTCTGTAACAACACAAACATATTGGTCAACAGCAGCAAATTTAGTAAATTCAAATCAGCCGGTAGCAATAGTTGAAAAACAAAGTAAAAGTGAAACTGTATCAGACAGTAAGAACATTATTAAACCTGAGTTTGATTTAGCACTAAGAAAATTTATTATATCTGTAAATGGAGTTAATCCAACAACATCAAGGATACCAACATATACTCAAGATGATTTAAAAGCTTTAGCAACTAAAAATGCATCATTAGATAGTGGAACAACTTTAAGTAAAAAACATACAAAAGATGCATTATCTGTAAGTACAGGAGATAAAGTTATATACACAATAAGAGTTTATAATGAGGGACAAATCGACGGAAAAGCAACTAAAATTACAGATTACTTGCCAGAGGGTCTTGAACTTGTACCAACATCTGAAAGCACAATAAATGCTAAATATGGATGGATTGCAAACGAATCTAACAACAAAATTATAACAAGCGACTATTTAAAAGACACAGTTATAAATAAGTTCGATACAGCTCCATCAAGTGGAACATATTCAATAGACTATAAAGATGTGCAAGTTGAATGTAAGGTTGTAGCTACAACCAAAACATCAGATGCATTCTTAAAAAATGTAGCAGAAATTACAGAAAGTACAAATGATTCAAATTTACCAGATAGAGATTCTGTTTCTAAAAACTTAAGTGACGAACAAAAAAATAGCTATGCACCAGGAACTTCAACACAAGGAAAAGGTTATGAAGATGATGATGATTATGAAAACTTAATCTTGCCTGGAAAATATTTTGATGTATCATTAAGAAAATTTATAGTACAAGTTAATGAAAAAGAATTAAAAACAGGAAATGAATATGATAGAGCACCAATTGTTGATGTAAGTCCATTATTGAATGGTAAAACAACGGCAAGTTACAAACATACAAAAAATCCTGTCAGTGTATCTGCAGGAGATACAGTAATATATACATTTAGAGTATATAATGAAGGACAAATAGATGGATATGTAGATGAAGTAGTAGACCATTTACCAGAAGAACTAGAATTTATAAATGATGATTTTAATGCTGGATATGGATGGACAATAGACTCTACAGATAAAACACAAAGAACAATTAAAACATCATATTTATCAAAAGAAAATGATGTTGATAATATTTTAAAGTCATTTAATACCGCTACGACAAACTTGAGCTACAAAGATATTAAAATAAAATGTAAGGTTAAAGAAACAGCACCAACATTAAAACAAATAACCAATATTGCAGAAATAACCAAGAGTAGTAACTCTGCTAATTTAGTAGATAGAGATAATGCTAATATTGCAACAATTCCTTCAGATAAAGACTTACCAAATTATAAAGGAAAAGATACAAACAAATCTGAGCTAGCTGATAAAGACTATTATTATGAAGGACAAGAAGACGATGATGATTTTGAAAAAATAATATTAGAAAAATTTGACTTGGCATTAAGAAAATTTATTACTGGAGTTAATCAAACAACTATAACAAATAGAGTTCCACAAGTAGATACCTCGAAATATGGAACTATAGTAGATGGAAAGGAAATAACAACTTTTGAATATAATCATACAAAGGAACCAGTAAGAGTATGCCAAAATGATAAGGTAACATACACAATTAGAATATACAATGAAGGTACACAATCTGGATATGCTTCAGAAGTTAAAGATGATGTACCAGATGGATTAGTATTTTTACCAGGGGATTCTACAAATGTGGAATATAGATGGGTAATGTATGATAAAGACGGAAATGTTACAACGGATTCATCAAGAGCAGTAAGCATTAGAACTGATTATCTATCAAAGGAACAAGAAAAAACTGTAGGAGCAAACTTACTAAAGGCTTATGATGCAATTACAATGCAAACACCTGATTATAGAGACTTAAAAGTAACATTTAAAGTATCAGAACCAAATACATCTGATAGAATTTTAATAAATAAAGCAGAAATTAGTAAAGATGCAAACTCAGAAGGTAAAGATGTAAATGATATAGATTCAACTCCAGATAAATGGGTTCAGGGGGAAGATGACCAGGATATAGAAAAAATTTATGTTAAATACTTTGACTTAGCATTAAGAAAATGGGTAAGCCAAGCTATTGTAATTGAAGATGGTGTTCAAAAAGAAATGGATACAGGCCACAATGCAGAACAGGACCCAGAACCAATAGTAAAAGTTGAAGTAAATAAAAAGAGAATAGAAAATACAATAATAAAATTCAGATATCAAATAAGAGTTACAAATGAGGGAGAAATAGAGGGATACGCTACTGAGGTTTCAGACTATATTCCAGAGGGATTACAATTTAATCAAGCTGATAATGAAAAGTGGAAAGAAGTTAATGGAAAAATTGTTACAGACCAATTAAAAGATACTTTACTAAAGCCCGGAGAAAGTGCAACTGTAGATGTTGTATTGACATGGATTAACGGAGAAGACAACATGGGTGTGAAGGTAAACGTTGCAGAAATTAGTAAAGATCAAAATGATAGTAACACACCAGATATAGACTCAACTCCAAATAATAAAAAAGAAGGAGAAGATGATATTGATGATGCACCAGTAGCACTTACTGTAGTAACGGGTTCATCACCTAAATACATTGCCATTATTGGTGGAACAGTTTTGATAATAGCAGTAGGAATATTCTTAATTAAAAAATATGTATTATAATATTTAAGTAGATAGGTGAAAACCTATCTATCTTTTTGAAAATTTACAGAAATTTTATTTACATTAAAATATCTGTATGTTATAATCCAAAAAAGATATACTAGCTAAAGAGAGGAAAATAAAATGAATCAAATATTAGTAAATATGCAAGAAGAAAAAGAAAAGGCACAGAGCAAATCTCAAAAAAACAGAACAAATACAAAAGCAGATATAAAATCTGTTATAAAGGTGTTTTGCCTAATAATAATTATAATGGGAATATCTTTAGCTGGAAAGTCAGTATATGCTATAGCAAGTCAAAAACAAAAAATGCAAGATAATCCGCAAGTAAATGTTGAAAGAATGGGCAAAGAAGCAACTATTTCAATTACAACTGAGAATCCAATGAAAGAAGTAAAATACAAATGGAATGAGGGAGAAGAGAACGTTATCAAAAACAATGGAACAGTTTCTGCAAATCAGACAATAGAAATACCTAACGGAAATAATATACTAAAAATAACAGTTACAGATTATTACGGAAATAAAACATACTATCAAAAGCAATATATCTACGAAAGTACTGATACAACAAAACCAACAATAGATATAGCTAAATCAGGAATAAAATTAAAAATAACGGCAAGTGATGATACTGAAATGGCATATATGACATATAAATGGAATGATGAATCTGAAACTAGAATTGATGCAACAAACAAAGAAAAAGAAATTACAACAAATATAGAGGTAAAAAAAGGTCAAAATAAATTAACAATAACAGCAGTTGATAGTGAATATAACAAAACAACTAGAACAGAGACTGTTATTGGAGCTAACAAACCAACATTTACTATGTCTACAGATGGTAAAAATATAATTGTAAACGCTAAAGATGATGATGGAGTAAGAAAAATATCAATAACTGTTGATGGAGTAACTACAGATAGTGGAGAGACACCTTTAAATATGAAAGAAGTAACAGTACAATTACCTGTAACAACAGGAAAACATACAATTAAAGTAGTGGTAAAAAATATAAATAGTTTAGAAGAAACTCAAGAAATAACCGCAACAATATAATGAAGAAAGAGGAAAATATGAAAAATATATTTATTTTAGATAGAGAAGATGAAATAGAAAAAGAGCTAAGTACCTCTTTTGAAAAGGAGAGTGGAATAAAAATAAAAAAAATATCACCCAATGATTTTGAATCGGAATTAAAAAATATCCCGGATATTTTAGTTATAAATGAGGACATTCTAAAAGATGATGAAAAAATTTTAGACATTTGTTCAGAGGTAAGAAAAAATGAGGATAATTCTATAACACCAATAATAGTTATCTCGTCAAATAATGACAAAAAGCATATTATTCAAATATTAAAAAATGAAGTTGAATTATATTTAAAAAAACCATTGGATTCAGAAATTCTTTATTATAGTATAAAAAATATAATGAGATTGTTAAATTCAAATAGAATGGTAAGTCCACTAACAGGGCTTCCAGGCAATGTTCAAATTCAAGCAGAAATGAAAAAAAGATTATTAAATCAAAACAGGTTTGCAATGCTTTATTTGGACTTAGATAATTTCAAGGCCTATAATGATACATACGGTTTCTCTAATGGAGACGAAATAATAAAATTTACGGCAAGAGTAATAACAAAACATGTTATTAAAAATACAAATGAACAAAATTTTGTAGGACATATTGGTGGTGATGATTTTGTTGCAATAGTAGAGGGACAAGATTATGAACAAATAGCTCAAGACATTATTGCTGAATTTGATTTAGAAGTTTTAAATTATTTTAACAAAGAAGATGTAGAAAGAGGATATATTGAGGTTGAAAATAGAAAAGGAATATTGGAACAATTTGCACTAACATCAATATCAATAGGAATTGTTGATGTAACAGGTGGAAGATTTAAAAATACACTAGAAATTGGAGAAGCGGGAGCAGCAGTAAAACATTTAGCAAAAACAATTTATGGAAGTACTTATGTAATTGATAGACGAAAGGAAAGAGACAAAATTTTTGATAAAGCAGAAAAAAGAAAGATTATAAAATAAAAGCAATAGTTTTTATGAAAAAAATTAAAAATTTTCATAAAAGCTATTGCTTTTTTTTAATAGTTGTATTACAATTTAATTGAAGTGGAACAAAGTGGTGAAAAGTGGTAGGAGGTGAACCAAAGTTGCTTATTGGTGAGTATGAACATTCTCTTGATAGCAAAGGTAGATTGATTTTGCCAGCAAAAATAAGGGAAGACATAGGAGATAAATTCATAATAACAAAAGGCTTAGATGGCTGTTTATTTGGATTTTCACAAAACGAATGGAACAACTTTGAGGAAAAATTAAAAACATTACCACTAACAAACAAAAATGCAAGAGATTTTGTAAGATTTTTCTTGTCTGGAGCTATTGAATGTGAAGTAGACAAGCAGGGAAGATTCTTAATAGCAAGCAACTTAAGAGATTATGCAACTTTAGACAAAGAAGTAATAATCACTGGCGTTGGAACACGTATTGAAATTTGGAATAAGGATAAATGGAAAAAGTATAACAGCGAGGAAAATATTTCAGCAGATCAAATTGCTGAAAATATGGCTAACTTAGGAATGCTTGGTATATAACTTGAAAAAGTTTATATAAATTTTACTTAAGATAAATTCATAAAACACATAAGAAGGGGCACTAAATACTTAAGATAAAATAACAAAAAACCAAAGACTTTACAAAAGATAAAACCATAGAAAAAATTTAAAATTACAAAAGTTAGAATTGAAATAACAAAAGATTTTACAAAAGAAATTATAGCGTAAAAACTATAAAAACAAAAACTTACTAAAAATAAGTAAAGTTCTAAAGAAAAATGCAATAAAAAACAAAAGGCATTCAAAAGTAAAAAAATTAAGAATCAAAAGAGCTAGAAAAAAATAAGATAAAAAACTAAAAAACAAAGGAAGTTTAACAAAAGACGACCAAAGTTGGCATATAGAGATATATGCCAACTTAGTGATATTTTAATTTTAGAGGTGCTATTTTGGAATTTAAACATATCCCAGTATTACTAAATGAGACAATAGAAGGACTAAACATCAAGCCAAATGGAATTTATGTTGATGGAACTATTGGAGGAGCAGGACATAGTAAAAAAATAATAGAAAAACTATCAAACCAAGGCTTACTAATAGGAATTGATAGAGATGAAGAAGCTCTTAAAGCAGCAAAAGAAAACCTTTCAGGATATAGTAATTTTAAATTAGTACATGGAAATCATGATGATATTAAAAATATTTTAAAGAGCTTAAATATAGAAAAAGTTGATGGAGTTTTATTAGATTTAGGAGTATCTTCATATCAATTAGACGAAAAAGAACGTGGATTTAGCTACAATAGTGATAATTTATTAGATATGAGAATGGATAAATCACAGAAGTTATCTGCAGTGGATGTTGTAAATAAATATAGTGAAGAAGAACTAAGCAAAATAATATACGAATATGGAGAAGAAAGATTTTCTAAATCAATAGCTAAAAATATTTGCATAGAAAGAAAAATAAAACCAATTACAACAACAAAGCAATTAGTAGAGATAATTGAAAAATCTAAACCATTTGCAAAAGATGGACACCCAGCTAAACGTACATTCCAAGCAATTAGAATAGAAGTTAATAATGAAATAAAACCATTATTTGAGACAGCAATAAATACAATAGATTGCTTAAAACAAGACGGAAGGTTATGCATAATAACATTCCATTCGTTAGAAGATAGAGCAGTTAAAGATGCTTTTATAGAAGCACAGGGGAAATGTACATGCCCAAGGGATCTTCCATATTGTGTGTGTAATTATAAATCATTAGGAAAAATAATAACAAAAAAGCCAATAGAAGCGAACCAAGATGAAATAAAAGAAAACTCAAGATCAAAAAGTGCAAAACTTAGAATTTTTGAAAGAAAAGAAAAGAGGTGAGATAACTTATGATAGAATACTATGAGTACGAGACAAGTCCAAGAAAATTACAACCAAATTATGATATAAAATCTGACAAAAATAAAAAGAACATCAAAAGAAATAGTGCACAAATGCAAGATAAGCAAAGAAAAAACAATGTTGGAAACATAATAGAAATTGCAATTGGATTTGCGGTATTACTAGTAATAAGTTGTCGCTATTCACTAATAAATACAAGTTTCAACGAAAAAGAAAAATTAAAAACTGAATTAGCAGTAGTACAAAAGAAAAATGCTCAGTTGCAAGTAAACATTGAACAGGGAATGAATATAAATACTATTGAGCAAGAAGCTAAGGAAAGACTAGGAATGCAAAAATTAGACAATAATCAAAAGGTTTATGTAAGTTTACCAAAACAAGACTATACAGAATCATCCACAGATACAGTTATAAATGAAAAGACTGAGAGCTGGTGGCAAAAACTATTAAAAATACTTAAAGGAGAATAAAAAATTCCAAATTGGAATTTTTTTTTTATGCCTGAATACAATTTTAAAAAAGAGGTGTGAAAATGATTGGTAAAATTACAATAAAAAAGAGAATGAAAAATGCAATGATTTTATCAGTATTTGTAATAATAGGATTAGTAGTTAGGGTAGGGTACATACAATTTGTAGATGGAGCAACACTGAAAGAAAAGGCTTATCAACAGCAAACAGCAGATAGAAGTGTTAATCCTAAAAGGGGAACAATCCTGGATGCAACCAAGAAAGTAGAACTTGCTGTAAGTAGTACAGTTGAAACAGTAACGGTAAATCCTTGTAATATAAAGGAGAAAGAAAAAGTTGCAAAAGAACTGTCAGAACTATTTGAACTTGACTATGAAACAACATTAAAAAAGGTAAGTAAAAAAACGTCAATAGAAAGTGTTGCAAAAAAAGTGGATAAAGAAAAGACAAACGAATTAAGAAAATGGATGAATGATAACAATATAAAATCAGGAATAAATATAGATGAAGATACAAAAAGATACTATCCTTATAATAATTTAGCATCTCAAATAATAGGTTTCTGCGGAAGTGACAACCAAGGGCTGAATGGAATAGAATCAGTATATGAAAATAACTTGAAAGGAAAAAAGGGTGCAATTAGCAAAATTACAGATGCTTCTGGAACTCAAATAGAAAATACTTCAGAAGAATATACCAAACCAATTGATGGTGATGATATAGTGTTAACTATAGATGCAACAATACAAGGTATAGCAGAAAAATATTTAAAGGAAGCGTGTATAGATAATAAATGTACGGATGGTGGTAATATTACAATAATGAATCCACAAACGGGAGAAGTTTTAGCAATTGCAGGATACCCTAATTACAATCTAAACGATCCCTTTGCTGTAGATGAATCATTAAGCAAAGAAGAACAAAACAAACAAATGCAAATCTTATGGAGAAATAAGGCAATTTCTGATACTTATGAACCAGGCTCAACATTCAAATTAGTGACAACATCAGCTTCTTTAGAGGAAGGAATAACAACTCCTGATAAAGCTGGAGAGTTTTGTTGTGTAGGTTATATTGAAGTTGCAGGTGTAAAAATGAAATGCTGGAGATATTATAGGCCTCATGGGCCAGAAAGTCTGAGAGAAGCCTTAATGAATTCATGTAATCCAATTTTTATAGGATTAGGAGAAAAACTTGGAGTTCATACATATTATTCATATCTAAGGAAATTCGGATTCCTAAGAAAAACAGGAATAGATTTACCAGGAGAAGCTAGCTCGATATTTCTGAAAGAAGAAAAAGTTGGTCCAGTAGAACTAGGAACAATAGCATTTGGGCAAAGATTTGAAATAACGCCTATACAAATGGCAACAATGCTTTCAACAATAGCCAATAAAGGAATATATATAAAACCACATTTGGTAAAAGAAATAATTAGTAATAGTGAAAAAGATGAAAACGGAAATAAAAAAATCACCAAAATAGAACCAGAAGAAGGTGAAAGAGTAATATCAGAAAAAACTGCCAATGAAGTACTTAGCATGATGCAAAGTGTTGTATCAGAAGGAACTGGAAAAAATGCGAAAGTTGAAGGATATAATATTGGAGGAAAAACCGGAACATCAGAAGATGGAGTAAATACAGGTAAATATGTAACTTCATTTATAGGAGTTGCACCAATTGAAAATCCACAATTAGTTGTTCTTGTTACACTATATAATCCACAAGGAGAAGGAGGACACTCGGGAGGAGGAATAGCGGCACCTATTGCAGGAAACATATTTAGAGAAGTTTTGGAATATTTAGAGGTTTCTAAATCATAAAATTAAAAAAAATTATTAAAAGTATTGCAAAAAAAATATTATAATATTATAATATGGTATATATTGGAAAAATAAGGAGAAAAAAGTTATATCATGGATATGCAATATGAACATCAAATAAATTCAATAATACTTTTTATAATAATAGGAATTTCTATGGCAATAAAGCTGATTATAACAAATTATACTGTTATAAAACTATTTAGCGTAAAGAAACAAAACATGATGAAAATATTTGTGTTTCAATATGCATTGCTTTTAATTTTAAAAACAATTATTCCACAAGATTATATAAAAGTAATGGATATAATTATTATAATAGTATCTTATATAATATTTTTTAAAATGCACTTTGAAAAAGCGATACTTGCTGAGGAAATAAACGTTATTTTACTATGTATATTTGAATCAGTATTTGCAAAAATATATTCTATAATATTTAGCATGTCGTACTTACCAAGTGAAATAAATGTACTAATTTATAAATCGCTTATAAGCATATCTCCAATTATTCTTAAATTAGTGCTTTACCATATAATAAATTCGAAAAACATTAAAATAGATATAGATGAAGATATAGAAGCAAAAGGAAAACTTGAAATAATGGTAATAGCAATTTGCTCACTAATTTTAATTGTTCTTACAGAGGATGAATTAGTAAATAATATGAAAATGATATGTAATACAATGTATTTTATTATAAACGGACTTTTAGTATCATACTTTTGGGTTATAACTACAACTGTTGCTAAAATATCAGAAGTTGATAAAGAGAATAAGAAAATTCAATGTCTAGAAGGAAGTAACGAAAGATTACAAAGTAATTATGATGATGTTCGTTCATTTAGACATGACTTTAATAATATAATGCAATCAATTGGAGGATATATTGTTACAAAAGACTTAGAAGGTCTAGAAAAAATGTATAAATCTATAACAAAAGAATGTCAGGACATAAACAACAAACAAAGTATAAACAAGGATGTAATTACAGATCCAGCATTATATAACTTAATAAATAGTAAATACTTACTAGCACAAAAAAATGATATAAAATTTAAACTAGAAGTTTTAATAGATATAAAAAAATTAAAAGTTAACATTTACGATTTGTGTAGAATTTTAGGCATATTACTAGACAATGCAATTGAAGCAACTAAAGATTGTGAAGACAAAACAATATCAATTAAATTTATAAAAGACAAGATGAATTGTAGAGACTTAATAATAATAGAAAATCCATGTAAAAATTATTTAATGGATTTAAGCAAATTATTTGAGAAAGGAATAAGTAGTAAGAAAGACTCAATCTCACATGGATTAGGGTTATGGAGAGTAAAACAGATACTGAAAAAGAACAAAAATATACAAATATATACAGCTAGAGCAGACCTATTTAAGCAACAAATAGAAATTTATTGAATATAATCTTGTTTTTTTCATAATATTAGGTATATAATATAAAATGTATATCTGAATTAGCTATGGCAGTCAACAGAAAATTTTCTATGTGATTTTAGCTAATGACATTTGCATTATAAAATGCAAACAATAAAATAGGAGAGATATTATGGAATTAAAAAAGATTTTATCAGGAATCGAAGGACTAAAGGCAAAGGGGGAATTAGACCTAGAAATATTAAATATAACAAGTGATTCAAGAGAGGTAAAAGAAGGTAGTCTTTTTATTGCAATAAAAGGTTTTGATGTTGATGGACATCAATTTATTAAAAATGCAATAGAAAATGGAGCAAAGGTAATATTGGTAAACGAGAGTGAAATAAAAAATATAATTAGTGAAATAAAAGATAAAATCACAATTATAACTGCACCTGATACAAGAATTGCTCTTGCAAAGTGTGCTTGTAATTTCTATGATAATCCATCAAGAAAATTTAATTTAATTGGAGTAACGGGAACAAAGGGAAAAACAACAACTACATATATGATAAAAAAGGTTCTTGAAAATCAAGGAATAAAGACAGGTCTAATTGGTACAATAGCAACATATATTGGTGATAAGAAAATAGAAGATAGTGCAAGGACTACTCCAGATAGTATAAAGTTACAAAGCTTTTTTGCACAAATGGTAGATGAAGGGTGCAAAGCTGTTGTAATGGAAGTGTCTTCTCAAAGTTTGAAATTACATAGAGTAGATGGGTCAGATTTTAATATAGGAATTTTTACAAATTTCTCAGAGGATCATATAAGTCCAAAAGAACATCCAAACATGGAAGATTATTTCGAATCAAAAGTAAAATTATTTGAAATGTGTAAATACGGTTTTATAAATGCTGATGATATTAACACAATAAAATTACCAAAGCTAGTACCAGAATGTGAAATAAAGACCTATGGAATAGACAATGAAGCCAATATGCTCGCAAAAGACATAACAATTACAAACTCTTATGTTGACTTTAAAGTAAAGCTAAATGGAAAAAATGAGAGAATAAAAACATATATACCAGGAAGATTTAGTGTATACAATAGTTTAGCAGCAATATGTGTTGCAGAAAAATTAGGATGCCAGACAGATAAAATAAAAGAAGCATTAGAAGAAGTTAGAGTCCCAGGTAGAAGTGAATTAGTAGATAATAAACTTGGATTGACAATAATGATAGACTATGCACATTCACCTGAAAGTTTGCAAAGCATACTACAAGCTGTAAAATCATACACAAGAGGAAAAGTTATATCTGTATTTGGGTGTGGTGGAGATAGAGACCATGGAAAGAGACCACAAATGGGTGAAATATCAGGAAAAATTGCAAACTATACCATAATAACATCAGACAATCCACGTACAGAAAAGCCAGAAGAAATTGTAAAAGAAATAGAAACAGGAATTAAGAAAACAAAGGGAAGATATGAATGTATTGTTGATAGAACTGAAGCAATAAAATCAGCAATAAAAATGGCTACTAAAATAGACATAATTGTTTTAGCAGGAAAAGGACATGAAACATATCAAGAAATAAACCATGTTAAATATCCTTATGACGAAAGAGTAATTATAAAACAGATTATAGATAATATGAGTAATAAATAAAAGAAAGATAAGGGGGAAAACTAATGAGTTTTCAAGTGAAGATATTATTATTATCATTTGCAACAAGTGTAGTAATATCTCTAATTGTAATACCAATTTTAAGAAAACTAAAAGTAGGGCAATCTGAAAGAGAAGACGGACCAGAATCTCATTTAAGTAAAAAGGGAACACCTACTATGGGTGGAATTATACTAATAATTGCAACGCTTATATTAAGTGCGTTCTTATACATAGACTATTCAAAAGATGAACCAGAAATAGCAACAAGACTACTCCCAATGATATTTGTAACTATTGGATTTGGTGTAGTTGGTTTTATAGATGATTTTAAAAAAGTAATTCTACATAACACAAAAGGACTAAGTCCAAAATCAAAGATGATAGGATTAACAGCAATAGCAATTGTATACGTAATTATGCTTGTATTTGCATTTAATAATGGAACTGATATTTATATACCATTTGCAAATAAATATGTAACAATTCCAATAATGTTATATATTCCATTTGCCGTTATAGTAATTTTAGCAACAACCAATGCGGTAAACTTAACAGACGGAATAGATGGTCTTTCAACAAGTGTAACTACAATTATTCTAACATGTTTAACTGTAATTTCAATAATCTGGAATGTCAAAGAAACAACAATATTTGGTTGTATTGTAATAGGATCAGCACTTGGATTTTTATTATTTAATTTACATCCTGCACATATCTTCATGGGGGACACAGGATCACTATTATTAGGTGGAGCAATAGCAGGAATTTCACTCTATTTAAAATTACCATTGCTACTTCTTATAATAGCAATAGTTCCAGTAGTTGAAACAATTTCAGTAATACTGCAAATTGCTTACTATAAAAAAACTAAAAAAAGATTATTTAAGATGGCACCAATTCACCATCATTTTGAATTATGCGGGTGGAATGAAAACAAAGTAGTATCAGTGTTTAGTATAGTTACACTAATAGCATCAATAGTTGGAATTATGGGAATTTAAACTAAAGAAATGGAGGAAAAATGCAAAAAGTTACAAATACAAAAAGAATAAAAGAATTAAAAAGCAATAACTCAGTAGATATGCCATTAGTAATAGTAGTACTAATGCTATTAGGTCTTGGAATTGTTATGGTTCTTTCAGCAAGTGCACCATCTGCATTAGCAGATTATAACGATAGTTATCACTATGTTAAAACACAAGGAATAGCTGCAATAGCAGGAATAATTATAATGATTATATTATCAAAGTTCAATTATGAATGGCTAAAAAAATTCTACAAGCCAATATATGTATTATCTGTACTTATACTTTTTACAGTATTGATACCCAAAATAGGCGTTGGGGCAAATGGCGCTAGAAGATGGATTAACCTCGGAGTTCAAATACAGCCTTCAGAAATTACAAAAATAGGCCTTATCATTGCATTCGCAGGATATTTTAGTGACAGTAGAAACAAATTAGATACATTTGTTGGAAGTTGCCTAATACCAATTATAGCTCTAGTCGTGCCAGTACTAATATTATATGGAGTTCAAAACCACTTAAGTGCAGGTATAGTTATTGCATTTGTAGTAGCTGTTATGATTGTAATGGCTGGATGCAAAATAAAATATTTGGGCTACATTGCACTATCAGTATTAGGATTTGTAGGCGTAGCACTTATATTCTTTAAAGATAAATTAACAGGAAGTTTTAGATCAGATAGAATTGAAGCATGGTTACACCCAATGGAAAATCTAAGTGGAAAAGCATATCAAACAATGCAAGGACTTTATGCAATAGGTTCAGGTGGACTATTTGGTGTAGGATTAGGAGAGAGCAAACAAAAATATTTATATATACCAGAAGCACACAACGATTTTATATTTGCTATCTTAGCTGAAGAGCTTGGATTTGTTGGGTGTGGAATAGTTTTGATATTATTTTCAGCTTTAATTGTAAGAGGGGTACTAATAGCAATTAGAGCAAAAGATATGTTTGGAAGTTTAATTGCAATAGGAATAACATCACTAATTGCAATACAAGCAATATTAAATATTGCGGTTGTAACAAATACAATTCCTAATACTGGAATATCATTACCATTTTTAAGCTACGGTGGAAGTTCACTAATGATTTTACTAGCAAGTATGGGAATATTATTAAACATTTCACGTTCTGCAAAAAAAATATAAAAAAATGGAGGAAGTAAATTTGAGAGTAATTATTGCAGCAGCTGGAACTGGAGGACATATAAATCCAGGTATAGCAATAGCTAATAAAATAAAAAAAGAAGAGCCAAATTCTGAAATCATTTTTATTGGAACTACAAGAGGATTAGAAACAGACTTACTTCCACGTGCAGGTTATGAATTAAAAACAATTGAAAGTTATGGAATGTCAAGAAGTTTTACTATTAAGAACATAAAAAGACTTATTAAAACCATAAAATCAATAGGGCAAGCAAAAAAAATAATAAAAGAATTTAAGCCAGATATTATAGTAGGAACAGGCGGGTATATTTGTATATCAGTATGTATTGCAGCAAAGAAAATGAAGATTCCTTACATAATTCACGAAAGTAATGTATTGCCAGGAATAGCAACAAAAATGTTGGCAAGGGGTGCAGATAAAGTTCTAGTAGGATTTAAAGAAGCAAAAACAAAATTGCCATCAAGTACAAATGTGGTAATCACAGGAACTCCAACAAAAGCTATTGATTTAAAATTAAATAGCAATCAAATTCAGAAAATAAAACAAGACCTAGGATTTGAAAGAGACGTTCCACTTGTCCTTGTATTTGGAGGAAGCCAAGGAGCTCAAAGCATAAATAATAGTTTAATAGAAATAATAAAACATAAATTAAATAGAAACTATCAAATAATGTGGTCGGTTGGAACAACGCAATATAATATAATTAAAGAAAATTTAGCAAAAAGTGATATAAATGTTGATAATATAAAAAACATAAAAGTGGTTCCATATATATATAATATGGGAGAAGTTATGAATGTTGCAAGTTTATTAGTTTGCAGAAGCGGAGCAATGACAATAACAGAAATAGAGAAAATAGGAAAACCAGCTATTTTTATTCCATTTCCTTATGCTGCAGAAAATCATCAAGAATATAATGCAAGAGCATTGGAAAAAGCAGGAGCAGCAAAAGTAATATTAGATAAAAATTTGAATTCAAAAATTTTAAATAACATGATAGAATCATTAGTAATAGATGAAAACAAATTAAAAATAATGGGGAAAAATTCACAACAACTGTCAATAGACAATGTAGAAGATAGAATTTATAAAGAAATTGTTAAAACAAAAAAAGGTACAAAATAGATTGAAAGGAACAAGTATAATGTCAGACAAATTGATAATAGTTGAATCGCCAGCAAAAGCAAATACAATTAAAAAATTTCTTGGAAGCAATGTCAAAGTAGTAGCATCTATGGGGCATATAAGAGATTTGCCAAAATCAAAATTAGGTGTAGATGTTGAACATGATTTTGATCCAGAATATATAAATATTAGGGGAAAAGCAACACTAATAAATAGTTTGAAAAAAGATGCAAAAGATGCAAAACAAGTATATTTAGCAACCGACCCTGATCGTGAAGGGGAGGCAATAGCTTGGCATTTAGCATATATTTTAGGCATTCCAACAGACTCAATATGCAGAGTTACTTTTAACGAAATAACCAAAGAAACAGTTCAAAAATGCATTAAAGAACCAAGAAAAATAGATATGAATCTTACTGATGCACAACAGGCAAGACGTATATTAGATAGAATTGTTGGATATAAAATTAGTCCAATTCTTTGGAAAAAAGTTAAAAGAGGACTATCAGCAGGACGTGTACAATCAGTAGCTGTAAAACTTATAGTAGACAGAGAAAATGAAATCGAAGCATTTATACCAGAAGAATATTGGAACATACTTGCAATATTATCTAAAAATAATGATAAATTTAGTGCAAGGTTTTATGGCAAAAATGGAAAAAAGATTGAACTTCATAAACAAGAAGAAGTAAACGAGATACTAAAAGAAATTGAAAATGCAAAATATACTGTAACAGATGTAAAAAAAGGTCAAAAGAAAAGAACTCCAGCACCACCATTTACAACAAGTACAATGCAACAAGAAGCATCGAGAAAATTAGGATTTCCAATTAAGAAAACAATGAATGTAGCACAAGGATTATATGAAGGTGTAAAAGTACCGGAAAAAGGAATGGTAGGTTTAATAACATATATGAGAACAGATTCAACAAGGATTTCAGAAGAAGCAAGAGAATCTGCAAGAAAACATATAACAGCTATATATGGAAGTGAGTACTATGAAAACAGATATTATAGAAAAGCATCAGGCGCACAGGATGCTCATGAGGGTATTAGACCAACATACATAGAACTTATGCCAGAGAAAATTAAAGACTCATTAACTTTAGACCAATATAAACTATACAGACTAATATACAATAGATTTATTGCAAGTCAAATGGCAACAGCTGTATATGATACAATTTCAGCTCAAATTGATGCTAAAACTGAATTATCAAAAGAGACATACAATTTTAAAGCAAATGGACAAACTCTAAAATTTAAGGGTTTTATGACTTTATATGTTGAAGATAAAGATGAAAAATCAGATGAAGATAATGAAAGTAAAATTCCGGAATTAGCATTAAATGAAGAAGTAAAAAAAGAAAAAATAGAATCAAAACAAAGCTTCACTGAACCACCAGCAAGATACACAGAAGCAAGTTTGGTAAAAGCTTTAGAAGAAAAAGGAATAGGAAGACCAAGTACGTATGCTACAATAATTTCCACAATACTAGACAGAAGATATGTACAAAAATCACAAAAACAATTAGCACCAACAGATTTAGGAAAAGTAGTAAACAAGCTATTAACTGAAAACTTTACTGACATTATAAACGTGGAATTTACAGCTGATATAGAAAATCAGTTTGATAAAATAGCAGAAGGAAAAGAACAGTGGAAACAAGTTTTGAGAGAGTTTTACACACCTTTTGCACAAGAAGTGGAAAAAGTAGACAAAGAATTAGAGCATGTTAAGTTAGAAGAAGAAGTTAGTGATGTAAAATGCGAAAAATGTGGTAGAATGATGGTAATTAAGTATGGAAAATACGGAAAATTTTTAGCATGTCCAGGATATCCTGAATGCAAGAATATTAAACCATTTGTAGAAAAAATTGATATACCATGTCCAGTGTGTGGAGCAGAAGTCCATATACGTAAAACTAAAAGAGGAAAAAAATTCTATATATGTGCTAATAACTATACCAATAGTCCAAAACCATGTAATTATATTTCATGGGATAAACCTAAATTAGGAGAAAAATGGGATCCATCAAAAGCAGAGGCAAGTGCAAAAAGAAAAGCTAAAAGAACCAGTAAAAAAGAAAATGAAGCAAAAACAGGAAGCAAAGCAAAGAAAAACAACAAAACGAATGCAAGGGCAAAAACAAATACGAAAGTAAAAGGGTAAAAATCAACAGTAGATATTTGTCCCGCAAACAAAAAAGAAAGATCAAGGAAGTTAAATATTAAATATAAAGAAAGAGGATTACGTATGAAGAAAACAAGAAGAGAAAGAGGATCAGTAACTGTTATAGTATTTGCAACGATTACTTTTATACTAATAACAATATCAGCAATACTAACAACAGTATCCTTAAAACGTAAAGCTCAAATAAAAGAAACAAAAATGCTACAAGATGCCTATGGTGGCGATATGGAAACAGTGTACTATGACCAAGTAGAGAAAATTGCAAAAACATCCGAAGCTGAAGGAGATCAAATTCAACTAAAAAATACATACGCTGGAAAATTAGAAAATTATAAAATATATGGTAACACAATTCAAGATGGTACACCAACAGTTGAAAATCCAGTTAAAATAAATAGTGTAGGTGAAGAAAATAATAAAATAACAGTAAAGAGTTGTGGAAAAAATCTAATATCTATTCAAGATATGAATATAAAATATACTAATGATTACTATCTTAACATATTCCCAGATAACCCTAAGTTACTACTGGAGGAAAATACAACTTATACTATAACATTTGAATATAAAGTAAATTTTAATTCCTCTAGTTCAATTGGATGTGGAATAGGATACGGAGATACACATTATAGAAGAGATATTATATATATGCAAAATTATGAGAATAATATGGCTGGAAAATTTAAATATACTTTTACAACACCTTTACAATTTGACGAAAGCTATGGAACTCCGTATCTACAATTAAGATTATCAAGAACATATGTAAAGGCAACAATTGACGTTGACATTAAAAATATACAATTAGAGAAAAGCGATACTTCATCGGAGTTTGAACCATATAGGGAAAATCTTCAAACAATATCTTTAGCTGAACCACTAAGAAAGTTAGGCGATGTTGCAGATTATATAGACTACAAAAATGGAAGAGTAGTAAGATACATAAAAAAAATTACTTTCGATAAGAATTCTATATTTTCTCAGTGGCCAAATACAATAACAGATACATCTTCTGGAGTATATTATTCCAACTCGAGTTTACTAGGAACATATCCGAATAATATTGGATTATTTAGCAATAATATAGGGATGTGTACACATTTTGTACTGGGAACAGGAGCATACTCTACAGATCAACCAATATCATTTTGCTTAATTCCAAGTAGCAGTCCACCATATATTGGATTTAGAATTCCATATACGAAACTAGAAGATTTTTATACATTTCTAGATAATCAAAAAAATGCCGGAACACCGGTAGAGGTATATTTTGCATATAAAAATCCAACATATGAGCCAATAAATCTACAAGAAATAACTACATACAATAGTATAACTAATATAACAATTGAATCTGAAATAAGCCCAAGTAAGATAGAAGTAGAATACTAAAAAATATAACTTTTATTTAAAAAACATTAACAAATAAACACCATCTAATTATAATAGAAGGTGTTTTTTGTTTTTGAAATAGATATTTGATTAACTTTTTAAATTTTTTAATTGCTGCTCATCTATTCCTGTGATATCAAAAATTTCTTGAAAGCTCATATTTTTACTTAGCATTTTTTTTGCGGTTTCAAGCTTTCCCTCTTCTCTGTTTTGTTTCATTTCTTTCAATAAAGTTTCAGCTAACATACTTGTTTCCTCCTTAATATTTTCATAATTTATACCTCGTAGTATAATACTACAATTATATTTCACCAACATATAAATTTAAAAGAATAAAAAAATACTGTATGTTTGACAAACATACATTCCATAAACAATTTATTTTATAAAACTATTGAAAAATGCGTAAAAAAAAGGTAAAATAGACTACATAAAGTATACAAGGAGGAAATTATGGGCGTAAGTAAAGAAGAACTTCTGCATATTGCAAAATTAGCAGACTTAAATATTAGAGACGAAGATATAGAAAAATATCAAAAAAATTTAGATGACATACTAAACTACGTAACTGCAATAGAAAAGGCACCAATAGATAACTGTGAAGAGACAATTGGAGCAAATGATAATATAAATGTATTCAGAAAAGATGAAGTAAAAAGCTTTGAAAACAGAGAAGGCCTTTTTGCTAATGCTAAGGAAATAGAAAGAGGGATGTTTAAAATTCCAAAAGTACTATAATGTAAATCATAATAAGTTAGAGAATAGAACTGAGCTAAAGTTGGGAGATAAAATGGGAAAAATATTTGTAATAGATGGAACAGATGGTTGTGGAAAACAGACGCAGCTGGAATTATTAAAAAAAAGGCTTCAAAATAAAAAAATGAATTTTAAAACAGTTAGTTTTCCAAATTATGAAAGCGAATCATCATCTTTAGTAAAAATGTATCTTAATGGGGAATTCGGAAATGATCCAAGAGAAGTTGGACCGTATGTGTCATCAACTTTCTTTGCAGCAGACAGATATGCAACCTTTAAAAAATATTATCAAGAGTATTATGATAATGGTGGAGTTATATTAGCAGATAGATACACAACAGCTAATATGATACATCAAGCTGGAATAATTACAGACAAAGAAGAAAGGGAAAAATTTTTAAATTGGCTATGTGATTTTGAATTTAATTTATACAAATTACCCATTCCAACAGAGGTATTTTTTCTAAATATGCCAACTGAATATTCTGAAAAGCTTATGAAAGATAGAGAAAATAAGATAACTCATGAAAGCAAAAAAGACATTATAGAAAGCAATTCGGAATGCCTAAAAGAAGCATATAATAATGCCTGTGAATTAGTTAAAAAGTATAATTGGACAGAGATAAAATGCGTAAAAAATAATCAAATAAGAACAATAGAAGATATAAATGATGAAATATACAACAATATTATAAAGCAAATTTCATAATATTGAGAATATATAAATAAAACAACAAAACAAAGAACCTAAAATTTATAAATAAAGAAATTGAAAGGAGATTATACAATGGAAGATATAACAAGACTTACAGTATGGGAACTACAAGAAAAGATGAGTAAACACGAATTAACTTCAGAGCAAATTGTAAAAGCTTATACAGATAGAATAAGTGAAAAAGAAAAAGATATACAAGCATTTATAACAATAAATACTAAGCAAGCTCTTGAAGAAGCTAAAAAAATAGATGAAGAAAATAAACGAGAAATTAAACCTTTAGCAGGAATTCCTATTGGAATTAAAGATAATCTGTGCACAAAAGGAATAAAAACGACGTGTGCATCTAAAATGCTAGAAAATTTTGTTTCACCTTATGATGCAACAGTTATTGAAAAAATAAAAGAAGAAAAAATGCCTATTATAGGAAAATTAAATATGGATGAATTCGCAATGGGAAGTTCAACGGAGAATTCAGCAATGAAGATAACACATAATCCATGGAATTTGAATAAAGTCCCAGGAGGCTCATCAGGAGGAAGTGCTGCAGCAGTAGCAGGAGATATGGTTCCATGGGCACTAGGCTCAGATACGGGTGGATCAATTCGTGAGCCAGCATCATTTTGTGGAGTAGTAGGATTAAAACCAACTTATGGATTGGTTTCAAGATATGGATTAGTTGCATTTGCATCATCTCTAGATCAAGTAGGTCCAATCACAAAAGATGTAAGAGATTCTGCAATACTACTAAATATAATAGCTGGCCATGATGAAAAAGATTCCACGTCCTATGATAAACCTAAAGTTGATTACACAAAATCACTGAAAAATGATATAAAAGGAATGAAAATAGGAGTTCCAAAAGAATTTTTTGGAGAAGGAATAAATAACGAAGTTAAAGAAAAAATAAAAGAAGCAATAAATACATATAAAGATTTAGGTGCAATTGTAGAAGAATGTTCACTTGATGTTGCAGAATATGCGCTAGCTACTTATTATATAATTGCCTGTGCAGAGGCAAGCTCAAATTTGGGTAGATTCGATGGAATTAGATATGGCTACAGAGCAAAAGAATTTTCTGATTTAAAAGAATTGTATAGAAATTCTAGAACAGAAGGATTTGGCGAAGAAGTAAAAAGAAGAATAATATTAGGAACTTATGTACTTTCTTCAGGATATTATGATGCATATTATAAAAAAGCACAAAAGGTTCGAACCTATGTAAAAAAACAGTTTGATGAATGTTTCAAAAAATATGATATATTATTAACACCAGTTGCCCCAAATACTGCCTTTGATATAGGTGCAAAATCAAGTAACCCATTAGAAATGTATTTGGCAGATATTTGTACTGTATCAATAAATATAGCAAGCGTTCCAGCAATATCAATACCTTGTGGCGTTGATAGTAACAAAATGCCAATAGGAATGCAGCTAATTGGAGACAGATTTAGTGAAGAAACATTATTAAATGTAGCATATACATTTGAGCAAAAAATAAAATTTAGAGAAAAATATACACCAAAATTATAATAGTATTATTTAATTTTATTAAGTGTAATATTATTAAATAAAAAAGACATTTTTAATACTTAAATATAATAAAAAAATAAATTTTGAAAAATGAATTTTATTAAAATGAAAGGAGATAATAATGGCAAAAGAAGATTATGAATTAGTGGTTGGACTTGAAGTTCATGCTGAATTATCAACAAAAACAAAGATATTTTGCTCATGCTCAACTGAATTTGGAGCTGAGCCAAATACGCATGTATGCCCTATATGTATGGCTCTTCCAGGAACACTACCAGTTCTTAACGAAAAAGTTGTTGAATATGCAGTTAAAGCTGGACTTGCAACTAATTGCGAAATTTCAAAAGATAGTAAAAATGACAGAAAAAATTATTTTTATCCAGATTTACCAAAGTCATATCAAATATCTCAATTTGATAAACCACTTTGTAACCATGGATATATAGAAATAGAAGATGATAATGGAAATCCAAAAAAAGTTAGAATTTTAAGAATTCATATAGAAGAGGATGCAGGTAAATTAAACCACAACGAATTTGGTGGTGGTAGTTTAGTTGATTTAAACAGAGCAGGTGTACCTCTTATTGAAATTGTATCTGAACCAGATATTCGTTCAAGCGGAGAAGCAGATAGATACCTAAAAAAATTGAAATCAATACTTCAATATATCAATGTATCTGATTGTAAAATGGAAGAAGGATCTTTAAGAGCAGATGTTAATGTTTCTGTGCATAAGTATAATGAACCATTTGGAACTAGACATGAAATGAAAAACATGAATTCATTCAAATCTATTCAAAGAGCAATTGAATATGAAATGGAAAACCAAATTAGTGATTTAGATCATGGTGAAAAAGTTGTTCAAGAGACAATGAGATGGGACGATGTAGAAGGAAAAACATTTTCAATGAGAGATAAAGAAGATGCTCAAGATTATAGATATTTTCCAGAGCCTGATTTAGTTGCTATTAAACTATCAGATGAGTACATATCAAATATTAAGAATAATCTTCCTGAAATGCCGGAAAGCAGAAGAAAAAGATACATATCTGAATTAGGATTATCAGAAAAAGATGCCAATAGTCTAACTTTATCAAAGGCTTATTCGGATTTATTCGAAAAAGCAGGAGAAATTTGCAAGAATTACAAAGCAGTATGCAATTGGTTGACATCAGACATAGCAAGAATATTGAATGAAAAAGAGTTAGAACCAGAAAAAATACCGTTCTCAGCTGAAAATTTAGCAGAGCTTATTGAACTAATAGATAAAGGAACAATTAGTTCTAGTATAGGTAAAAAGGTATTAGATGAATTATTTGAAAATCCACGTTCACCAAAGCAAATAATTGAAGAAAAAGGATGGCTTCAAATATCAGATGAGGGTGCAATAAAAGATGTTGTACTAAAGATTTTAAATGAAAATCCTCAATCAATAATCGATTTTAAAGCCGGAAAAGATAGGGCATTAGGATTCTTAGTAGGACAAGCAATGAAGCAAACTAAGGGAAAAGCAAATCCAAAGATGTTAAATGAAATGTTTTTACAAGAACTTAAAAAATAATTAATATTTTACGTTATATAATAAAAAAATAAAAACTTTAATGGCAGTATATAAAATTAAAAAAGTAATATACTGAAAAATTTGATAGAAATTCAAAAAATTACCAGGCTAAAATAAAAATAACTGCGCATCATATATATTGAAAAAGAAAAATACTTTTTCAATATAGTCGCAGGAGGTGAAAAACATGGCAAGCACATCAAAAAATAGTAATTACAAAGTAGTTCCAGAAGCTACAGAAGCATTAAGCAAGTTCAAATATGAAGTTGCAAACGAAGTTGGTGTATCATTAAAAGATGGTTACAACGGAGATATTTCTGCAAAAGATGCTGGAAAAATAGGTGGAAACATGGTTAAGAAAATGATTCAACAAGCTGAATCACAATTAGCTAACAAATAGTTTTTACAATTGAATTAACTAAAGAAATAATTTATAGTAAATAAGAAAACAAGGAATGCTGTGAAGTATACCTTGTTTTCTTATTAAAAATAAACTACAGTATTTATAATACTGTAATAAACTCACAAATAAACCTGTTTTTTTGCTCTTAAGTACTTGCACAACTGAGAAAATAATGATATAATAATAAATGTTATAGAATAAAATGCTAAGAGGAGGTGCAAATTATGCCAAATATTAAATCAGCTATAAAAAGAGTTAAAGTTGCAGAAAAGAAAACATTAAACAATAATATGTTAAAATCTGAATATAAAACTGCTGTAAAGAAATATGAAACAGCAAATGCAAATGGAGATAAATCAGCTACTGAATTATTATCAGTTGCTAAAAGTGAGTTAGATCATGCATGTACTAGAGGAGTTATTTCAAAGAATGCAGCTTCAAGAAAAAAATCAAGATTAGAAAAAAAGTTAGCTGTTAAAGTAGAAACTAAAAAGGCTCCAGTAAAGAAAGTTGAAAAAGTAGAAGCTACAGAGACAGAAAGCAAAGTAACAGAAGCCCCAAAAGCTAAAACTACAAAAACAACAGCAAAAAAAGCTACTACAGCAAAGAAAACTACAACAAAAAAGGCAACAAAAAAATCAGAATAATAAAAAAACAAGTTAAATTTAATTTTAACTTGTTTTTACTTTTACTCTTTTTCATATATTATAAAAAGTGTTGATTTTATATTATACATTAAGAATAGCCTTAAGTATAATGCAATAAGTCTTGACCTCATAAAATTTCTATAATATATTTTTAAAACTATTCTTCTGGTTCTAATATTCCAAAGTTTTTTCCATCTTTTAATTTATAGATAACATTAAATTTGTTTGTTTCTGAATTTATAAAAGGTAAGAACTTATTTTTGGCATCTTCTTCTAAAAGAAGTTTAGCATCATCTTCTGTAAGAGGCTTTATACTATAATAAATGCTTTTAATAATCTGGCCGTCTTCATCAGAAACTTCAATTTGTTGCTTAGATTGGAATCTAATTGTATCAGTCATATTTTGTTTGTCTTTTTTTGTCTTACTTTTTCTAATCTGACCTTCCAATATTTCAATATCCTTGTCAATAGAAGAATATAAATCTTTACTTGCTGTAACAGCTTTGAACATTTCACTTCCAAGAGTTATTCTAAACTCAGCAATCTGTTCATTCCCCTCAATTTTAAGAGTTGCAGTAGCTTCAAAATCGCTACCAAAATACTTTTCTAATTTACGTACCTTTTCATCAATATAATTTTTGATTGAATCTGTTAATTCAAAATCTTTTCCTGTTATGTTTAAATTCATAAAAATTCTCCTTTCATAAAAGATTTTACAACCTTATTATATAAATAAAAGACAAAAATATCAAGATGTTTTAAAAAATATTATAAATAAAAAAGTTCTTTATCAAAATATTCGACAAAGAACCAATAAACTTGAATTACTATATCATAGGTATATAAATTTCTAAAAATGAAATTATAAAATATGCTACATAATAAATTCCTTCTATTATCATAAACTTTTTAACAAACTTTGAATTTTCTTCATCGCTTAAAAGAGACTTAGCACCAAAGTATGTATAAATAATTGTTATAATAGTTGCAAATGTTATTAGAGGACTTGTTATTCTTGTAATACTATAACTAAATATAGTAAGTAAAGAAATAATTAAAGCCAAAATAAGTGGAATTGCAGCAGTTGTTAGGGTAGTAATAATCGTTGTTAAAGACTTTTTACCATTCTCATTTTTATCCTTTTGCATAAAATAAATAATTGCAGAAAGGACTAGAATTCCGGCAATAGGTGCAACTATTGTTTTGATGACAGACAATACGTTTGAACCAAGATACTGAAATTTCCAGTGATTTGTAAATATTGATTTTAGCAATACAACTAAAGTCCATACTATCATCAAAATTATAGCATTTTTAAAATTGCTATTTTTTGAATCATTTGCAATTTTCTTTAGCTCAGATAAAGGATCTTTCAACATAGATGTTACAAATCCAGTTGTAACTTTTGCATCATCCTTGATGTTAACATTTTTCATGGTTTCCCTAACCTCATTAACCGTGCTTTTGGTCTCATTCTTAATTTCCTCAGAATTAGCATTGATATTATTATTTTCTTTTTCTGACATATTAAAATACTCCTTTCGTTAATGTATATGCCAAGTATATTCTAAATAAAACAAAATGTCTATATTATGCAAAAGACTAAAAATAAAAGAAAATAAAAGAAAACTGAAGAAAACATAAAGAAAACGGTTATATGTTTTGAATTTTGAAAAAATTAACAAAAAATTAAATATTGCCTAAAAATAAAAAAGAAAGTATAATAATTAAAGTCAAAGAAAGTCAAAGTCAAAAAATACAATAAAATGTCAAATAAAGTCAGAAAATAGCAATAATATAAAATGATGCAGTAGTAAAAGGGGGAAAAATGAGAATATCAGATGTAATAGAGGATTTCATTAAAAATATGCTAGACGATGATGAATCAGCAATTATACAGAGAAATGATTTAGCTGAACAATTTAATTGCGTTCCATCACAAATAAATTATGTAATAGCAACGAGGTTTACACCAATACAAGGGTACTATGTTGAAAGTCAAAGAGGTGGTGGAGGATATATAAAAATACAAAAAGTTAGAATAACTCATAGTGACTATCTCATGCATATTATTACAAGTTTAGGAGATAAAATAACCGCAAAAGAAATTGAAATCTTCGTAAATAATTTCATAAGCAATGGAATTATAAATGAAAGAGAAGCAAGGCTACTAAAGGGTGCAACAAGTGATAAGGCTTTAACGACAGATCAAGAACAAAAGGATGTGCTTAGGGCAAATATATTTAAAAATATGTTAATAACATTGATTTAATAAAAAAGGTTCCGTTATACCTTAAAATAATGGAGAAAGGTAAAATATAATAATAGAATTATTATATAAGGTAATTAACATGTTGTGTCAAAATTGTGGAAAAAATGAAGCAAATGTGCATTATACACAAATTATAAATGGAGTAAAAAAAGAGGTAATATTATGCAGTGAATGCGCGAAAAAACTAGGAATGGATAATATTGATATTCCAATAAACTTTAGCAGTTTTCTTGGAGATTTCTTTAATGATTATGCAGAAAATGCTCTTTTACCAACAATAGATCAAGAGGAGGTTAAATGTAGAACTTGTGGAATGACATATAGCGATTTTATAAAAACCGGAATGTTTGGATGTAGCGATTGTTATGATGTATTTTCAAATCCAATAGATTCATTACTTAAGAATTTACACGGAACTTCAAGACATATTGGTAGAACACCTCAAAATATAAATCAAAATTTAGAAAAGTCGGATAAGAAGGTAAACAAGATAGATAAAAAGAACACTTATGAAGCAAAGAAAAATGAGCTTAATGAATTACTTGAAAAGGCTATAAAAGAGGAAAGATATGAAGATGCAGCTAAAATAAGAGATCAAATAAAGGAGATGAATAAATAATGAATTGGTATTTACAAAATGGAAAAGATTCTGATGTTGTTATGAGCTCAAGAGTAAGGCTATCAAGAAATATAAAAGGTAGTCCTTTTGTACAAAAAGCTAAAAAAGAGGAATTAAAGATCGTATATGATAAAATGAAAGAGATAACTACATCTCTTGGATATGGATTAAAATTCTTGAATTTAAGTGATATAGATAATTTAACAAAACTTCAATTGGTAGAAAAGCATGTAATTAGTCCAGATTTTGCAAAAAATCAGAATCCGTATTCAGCAATTATTATAAATGATGAAGAAAATATTTGTATCTTGATAAATGAAGAAGACCACATAAAGCTTCAAGTATTTAGCTCAGGGATGGAACTAGAAAATCTAATGAATTTGGCAATAGAAATAGATCAGAAACTAGAAAAGCAGATACAATATAGTTTCCATGAAAAATATGGATATTTAACAGCTTGTCCAACAAATGTTGGAACCGGGCTTAAAGAGTCTGTCTTAGTTCATTTGCCAGCGTTATCTTTAACAGGCAACATTAGAAAGGTGCTTAATATTGTAAATAATTTAGGAATGAATATTAGAGGATTTTATGGAGAAGGATCTAAGGTCGAAGGAGATATTTATCAGATTTCTAACAATCAAACTTTAGGAATTACGGAAAAAGAAATAACAAAAAACTTAAATCTAATTTCACAAAAAGTTATAGAACAAGAAAGACTAGCAAGAAAATATTTATCTAAAAACTCAGTAGAATTAGAAGACAATATATATAGAAATTATGGTGTATTCTCAAATGCAAAAAAGATGAGCCAGGAAGAATGTATAGAGTTGTTATCGAGTATAAAATTAGGAACAGACTTAGGAATAATTAAAGAACTAAATGATACAAAAGTATCAGAATTATATTTATACACAAAACCAGCTAACTTACAAAAAAGGTTAGGAAAAAATTTAACTGTATACGAACAAGACATTGAAAGGGCAAACGTTATAAAAGAAATAATAAATTAAAAGGAGGAAAAATATGTATTATAAATTTACATCAAGAGCTGAGAAGGCGCTTGAAATGGCACAAGAATTGGCTATGGAGTTAGGACATGATTACATTGGAACAGAACATATTTTATATGGATTAGCTGAAGAGGGTACAGGTGTTGCTAGTAAAGTCTTAGCAAATCAAGAAATAAATTCTTCAAATATTAAACAAGAAATAATAGATATTGTTGGAGAAAATGAACAAATTGAAGACCCAGAAAGCTTAGGATTTACTCCAAGAAGTAAAAGAGTAATAGAAAATGCTTTTATGGAGGCAAGAAAAATAGGAAGTGAATATATTGGTACAGAACATGTTTTAGTAGGAATACTTAGAGAGGGAGACTGTGTGGCAACAAGAATTTTAATGGAACTAGAAGGAGACCCTCAAAAACTATATAACGAAATAGTAAAAGTAATTACTGAAGAAAGTGAACACGAAAATCAACCAGAAAACAACAAAGGAAGTTATAATTCTACTCCAACACTTAATCAGTATGGAACAGATTTAACAAAACTTGCAAAAGAAGGAAAGCTTGATCCCGTAATAGGAAGAAGAAATGAAATTCAAAGAGTAATAGAAATTTTATCAAGAAGAACTAAAAATAATCCTTGTTTAATTGGAGAACCGGGTGTTGGAAAAACAGCAGTAGTTGAAGGATTAGCGGAAAAAATAGTAGCAAATGAAGTTCCTGAGACTTTGAATGATAAAAGAGTTGTAAGTATAGATATGGCTAGTATGGTTGCAGGTGCAAAATATAGAGGTGACTTTGAGGAAAGAATCAAGAAACTATTAAAAGAGGTTCAAAAAGCAAAAGATGTAATATTATTTATTGATGAAATTCATACAATCGTTGGAGCTGGTTCAGCAGAAGGTGCAGTTGATGCGGCAAATATTCTAAAACCTTTATTGGCAAGAGGAGAAATTCAATTAGTGGGTGCAACAACATTAAAAGAATATAGGAAGTTTATCGAAAAAGACGCAGCTCTTGAAAGAAGATTTAGTCAAGTTATTGTCCAGGAACCCACAGAAGAAGAAACAATAAAAATTCTTTTTGGACTAAGAGATAAATATGAAGCTCATCATAATGTAAAAATAACAGATGAGGCAATAAAATCTTCAGTAGAACTTTCATCAAGATATATTAACGATAGGTTCTTGCCAGATAAGGCAATTGATTTAATGGATGAAGCTGCTTCAAGACTAAGAATGAAAAGTTATATGGAACCAGATTCATTTAAAAATATTAAGGATGAGATAGAAAAGCTAGACAAAGAAAAAGAAGATGCAATACGAGTTCAAAACTTTGAAAAAGCTGCAAAATTAAGAGATGAAGAAAATTCTAAAAAGAATGAACTTGAAAAAAATAAAAAAGAATGGAAAGACAAAAATAGTAAACAAGTATTATCTTTAAAAGAAAACAATATAGCAGAGGTAGTAGCATCTTGGACTGGAATTCCTGTTTCAAAAGTAAATGAAAATGAAAGTGAAAAATTGAAAAAACTAGAAGAAAACCTACATAAAAGGGTTATTGGACAAAATGAAGCAGTTGAAGCAGTTGCTAAAGCAATAAAAAGAAGTAGACTAGGATTAAAAGATCCCAACAAACCAATAGGTTCATTTATGTTTCTAGGACCAACTGGAGTTGGAAAAACAGAGCTTTCAAAATCTTTAGCAGAAAGTTTATTTGGAACAGAGGATAGTTTAATTAGAATTGATATGTCTGAATATATGGAACCACATTCAGTTGCAAAACTAATAGGTGCGCCTCCAGGATATGTTGGATATGATGAAGCAGGTCAGCTAACTGAAAAAGTTAGAAGGAAGCCATATTCAGTAATATTATTTGATGAAATAGAAAAGGCACATCCAGATGTTATGAATATGCTTCTTCAAGTATTAGATGATGGAAGGCTAACAGATAGTCAAGGAAGAACAGTTAATTTCAAAAATACAATTATTATAATGACTTCAAATGTTGGGGCAAGACTAATTACTGAGAAGAGGCAATTAGGTTTTTCAAACAATGAAGAAAATAATAAAAATGAATATGAAACGATAAAAAAAGAAGTAATGGGAGAATTAAAAAAGGACTTTAAACCGGAATTTCTTAATCGTATAGATGAAATAATTGTATTTCATAAACTTGAAAAGGATGAAATTAGAAAAATTGTTGATTTGCTAATAGAAAATGTAAAAGCGCTAATGAAAAAACAAAATATTGATGTAGAAGTAGATGAATCTGCAAAAGATTTAATAGCTAAAAAAGGAATAGATGATACTTATGGTGCAAGACCACTAAAGCGTGCAATTCAATCAATGATTGAAGATAAAATCGCAGAATCCATCTTAGATGGAAAAGTAAAATCTAAAGCTGAAATATCAACTAAAGATGATGAAATAATAATAAATTCATAATTTTAAGGACGTATAAAAATTTACGTCCTTTTTTATGGAAACTTTTACCGTTTACTATTACAAAAAAATATGATATTATAAAAGATAATAAAAAGAGTAAAAAATAATATAATATTTATGAGGTGATTTTTATGAATATTGAGGAAAAAGCATACACGTATATGGAAGATATCCTAAATAAACTACTTGCATCAGCAATAATTCCTGATAAAAAATATAAACAAGTTAAAGATATTGATAAAAATGAAGTACAGAAATGGAAAAAAGAGTATGGTATTGAAGGTGTTATTTTAGATATTGATGGAACAATGAGAATTGATATGAAAAACATAGACTTTAGAAATCTAAAATGGCTTATGAAGTTAAAAGAGGAACTAAAAGTATGTATAGTGTCAAATGGAAAAGATAGAGATGTAGAGGGAGTTGCAAAAGTTATGCAAATTCCATATATATCATTCGCCATGAAGCCTTTTAAAAAGCCATTTTTAAAAGCGGCAAACTTAATGGAACTAGACCCTAAACAAATATTAGTTGTGGGAGATGGATATATTACAGACATTTTAGGTGGAAAAAGATTTGGCGCTAGAACTGCTGGAGTTGATCATGCAGAAGTGGATTCACGATAATAGAATTAGTAATAGTAATTAAAATATCTTTACTATTTAGACAAAATATAGTTGCAAAAGAAAATATCAAATGATATAATTTGATGTATAAAATCTAAAGATGAGGAGAAAAATTAGGTAAATGAAATTTTTGGCTATAATAGTTATACTTTTAATATTTATAGTTATACTAATAGTAATGTCTATAATGCAAATAAGAATGGCTGGAATTCGTGTAAAAGATTTCTATGGCTTTATTAGAGCAAATGAAAATTTAGACAGTTTATATAGGTTTGCCCAAAGATATGATAAAATGTCTCCACAGGAACAAATTATATACTTGGCAGAAGCGGAGAAAATGTTTGATGCGTTTGATAAAATCCCAGATACTGTATGGGAAGATGAATATGATAAATATTCTAAGGTATTGGATACTTATAAAGATATAAAAGTAATGAGATGGAATGAGGAACAAACTTATGCTATTTCAAAAAATGTACAAAAAATTAGACCAAAAGAAATGAAAATACAAAATACATAAATAATCCTTTAAAAGGGATTATTTTTTTTTAATTATAATAAAAGATATATTAGATAATGTATTTATAGTAATATGTGAATATTTTTAATCTTTTAAGATAAAATACAAAATAGTAAGAAAAAGGAAGGAAAAAGGTTATAAATGCCAGAAGATGCTTTTCAAAATACTAAAAATGAAAAAAAAATAATTAACAAAAAAATTATTTTAATAGGATTATTTACAGGATTTTTAAGCGGAATGTTTTCTTCAGGAGGAGGACTACTTGCTGTTCCAAGTTTTGTATATTTTTTTAAACTGTCAGAAAAGGAAGCAAGGGCAATGTCAATTTTTTGTGTTTTACCAATGGTGCTTACAAGTATACTTTTTTATAACGGTTCAAAATTTATAGATTGGAAACTGGGATTATTTTGTGGGATTGGAGGTCTAATAGGAGGAATTATTGGAACCAATATAATGCAAAAAATAAATCCTAAATATTTACAATTGTTTTTTATTATATTTTTAATATATAGTTCAATAATTCTACTATTAAAAGGATAATGATTAAAATTCTAATAGGAATTATTTCTGGAATTGTAAGCGGTATGGGAATGGGAGGAGGAACAATTTTAATTCTGATTTTGACTTGTTTTTTTAACATAAATCAAAAAATTGCACAAGCCACAAATTTAATATTTTTTGTTCCAACTTCAATAATTGCATCTGTAATAAATATAAGAAACAAAAACATAAATTTTAAAATAGCACTTCCATTTTCAATAGCTGGAGTGATAGGTGTTGTAATAGGTTCAATAATTTCCATAAAAATAAATAATAAAGTTTTAAAAAAATTATTTGCTATATTTTTGATTTTAATTGCTATATATGAATTATATTATTGGTATAAGAAATATATAAAAAGGAATAATAAGTTAAGGAATTAAAATCCTAATAAATTATGCATAAAAGGAGGAAAATATGAAATTTTTTAAAGGAATGATAACAGGAATGGTTATATCTGCTGGAGCAGCAATGGTTTGTATGGAAATGACAATGGGACAGAGAAAGATGCTTAAACAAGGAAAAAAGATAATTAGGAAAATGGGCATAATATAAAATCACAGATGTAAGGTTATACAATTTAATGGTTTTATTATATAAAATAAAACTATTAAATTGTAAATTATATTTACAAACAGTATATTAAACTTAATATATAAACCAATCATTTATATAGAAAGCCTTTATTTTATTTTAAAAATGTGGTAGAATTCTTGTACAATAAAGTATAAATGAGAGGAATAGAATATGGATAATAGACCAATAGGAATGTTTGATTCAGGAGTTGGAGGATTGACAGTATTTAAAGAAGTAAAAAAAGAACTTCCTTATGAAAAAATTATATACATAGGAGACACGAAAAGCTTTCCATACGGTTCTAAAACTAAGGAAGCTATAATTGATCTTTCTAAAAAATGCATAGATTTTTTAATAAGTAAAAATGTTAAAGCAATAATAATTGCGTGTGGAACAGCAACAAGCCAAGCTCTTGAAACTGTACAAAAAATATACAATATACCAATAATAGGCATAATTGAACCAACAGTAGAGTACATAAAAGAGAAAAAATATAAAAAGATAGGAGTAATCGCTACAAGGGGAACAATAAAAAGTGGAAGCTGGGAAAAACAACTTAAATCAAAAATAAAAGATATTGAGGTTGAAAATAAAGCATGTCCATTATTAGCACCAATGGCTGAGGAGGGATGGATAGAAAATGAAATTGCAAATCTTACAATAAAAGAATATTTAAAGGGATTTGTAAATATTGATGCTTTAATTTTAGGATGTACACATTATCCATTGTTTGAAAAAATAATAGAAAAAGTACTTCCAAAAACTAAAATAATAAATACAGGTACCATTATTGCAAAATATTTAAAACAAAATCAAGATTTAAAAAATATGCTTAATGAAGATTACAAATTTAAAAAAGAAGTAATAGAAATCCAAAATCAGGATGAATTTTACTTAACAGATGATGAATGCAATTTTATAGATGTTGCAGATAAAATACTAAATAAAAAAATAAAAATAAAGGAAGCTTGAAATAAGTTAGAAATGGAGAGTATATGAAACAAAATATAAATAATGTGCAAGATAAAGAAGTAAGCGAAAAAATTAAGCAAAATAATCAAAAAGATTCTAATTTTAAGAAAGTAGTTTTGTACGGCATACCGTTAGTTACAACAATAGCAATTGGAATAATATACATACCTACCTCAAATCATATATTACTAATTCCATTTGGAATATTATTGCTAATAACACTATTTGGATGGGACTCTAATAGCAGAACTTGCCCAAGATGCAAGAAATGGAATTCAATTCTATGGATAAAAAATGATAATATAATAGACAAAAGCTCGGTAAAAACTAAAAGTTTTTTCGGAAAAGAAAAGACTAAATTCGATAAAAGATATATTACAAAATCCACAGGAAAGTGCAAAGAATGTGGATATACATACACCAAGGAAAAAACACGAAAAATATAAGAATAAAATAAGAATAAAATAAGACTAATATGAATATAGATTAGTTGGAGGTAATTTCTTATGTTTATGGTTTTTAGTAAAGACAAAATTTGTGCATATTTAATTTCTTTAAGTACAGTTGCAATATTATTTGTAATGTCCTTTGCAATAACCAAAAAGAATCAAGAAATATTAAAAACTTCAGCTAATGCAGTTAGAGCAGAAAATATGATAAATACTACAAATAATACCAATAATGCAAATAGTATTGAAACAAAATAATAAGAAATATTACAAAAATGTTACAAAAATAAAAGAAAATCAACTTTTTATGTAGACAAATAAAAAAAAAAGTAGTATAATCATATTTAGTGACAAATTTGAGATAAGATACACAAGAACAAAAATTTAAGGAGGAAAAGGAATTGGAAACAAATTTTTTAGAAAACAATAGTTTAATATTAGTAGGAAAGGTAACAGCTGAAAAGAAATTTAGCCATGAAATCTATGGTGAAAAGTTCTATACATTTGGACTAAGTGTACCACGTCTAAGTGGAAATGCAGATCTTATACCAATAACAATATCAGAAAGATTATTTAAAGAAGATGAACTTGTACTAGAGAAAAAAATCAGAATTAAGGGTCAATTTAGATCTTACAACAGTTATGAAAATGACAGAAACAAATTATTATTAACTGTATTTGCAAAAGACATTGAGTTTTTAGAAAATCAAGAAGAAGAGGTAGTTGCAAGTAGAGATCTAATTTCAAATGAAGTAACTTTAGTTGGATATATATGCAAACAACCAATATACAGGGAAACACCTTTTGGAAGGGAAATTGCAGATATGCTTTTAGCAGTAAATAGAGCATATAATAAATCAGATTATATTCCATGTATTTCTTGGGGAAGAAATGCAAGATTTTGCTCAAAAATGCCAGTGGGAACAGAGGTTAAAATAATTGGTAGAATTCAATCAAGACCTTATGAGAAAAAACATGATGATGGAACAGTTGACCAAAAAATAGCTTATGAAGTATCAATTTCAAATCTTGAATTAGTTGATAAAGAAGCAAGTGAAATTGAAAATAATGAAGCAAATAAGGCAGAATATGAAGCTGGAACTAATATCATAAATGATAATGAAGATTCTGTTGTAAATAATAAAATTGAAGAAAATAAAAGTGAAGAATAATATAAAAAAGCACTAGCACCTAGTAGTATACTAGGTGCTAGTTTCTTTTAGCAAAGTTCAAAACATTAGTGCGGATACAAAGGTTTTAGTAGTTCTGTAATCCTCGCTTGTGCACATTCTACAACTTTTCTATTGTCAGAATGTAGATGATTAACGAGAAATGTTAAGTCTGTAGAGCATTTTATAGCTTCTACTATTTTGCTAAGGCTCTGAAAACTGACACAATCATTTTGCATAAAGATACCTCCATATGCTTGCATCAAAAATAAAAATTTGAACATTTTTAGTATACCATATAATTAACATAAAGTCAAAAAAATATAAGAAGTAAGATAGTATAAATTTTTTGTAGGACATCTTTTTATAAAATCCTGAAAGTGTTTT
>CAZDPV010000012.1:0-37562 GCA_964507565.1 uncultured Clostridium sp. | reverse complement strand
AAATATTATTTAGAGCAAGAAAAATTTAATGTTGACTTTTGTAAAACAAAAAATGAAACAGAAGATATATTAGATAAAACAGAATATGATTTAATTATATTAGACATTGGTCTTCCTGACGGAAACGGATTTGATTTATGCAAATATATAAAGGAAGAAAAAGGAACACCTGTCATTTTTTTAACAGCTAAGGATGAAGAAAAAAATGTTGTACTAGGATTTAATTTAGGTGCAGATGACTATATTATAAAACCATTTAGAAATAGAGAATTGCTTTCAAGAATAAATAATATTTTGAGAAGATATAATAAGAATGAAACGGAAATTATAAGTGGAAATATTAAAATAGACTTTAGCGCGAATAGAGTATTTAATGGTGAAAAAGAAATTGTATTTACAGCGCTAGAATATAAAATATTAGCATTATTATTTGTGAATAAGGGTAAAACAGTTACAAGAGAAAAGATTCTAGAAAAAATATGGGACATTGCAGGAAATTTTGTAAATGATAACACATTAACTGTATATATTAAAAGAATTAGAACAAAGTTGGGCAAAGATGATATCATAAAAACAATTAAAGGTCTAGGATATAGAATAGATTAGTATTGAGGAAATAAAAAATGAAGAATAGTATTTTAAAAAAATTGATAATACCAAGTAGCATATTAATGTTAGTTTTTGCGATAATATTTGGAATAAATGTATATTTAAAAAATTCAACAAATAAAAAAATAATAAACTCAAAACTGGAAAACATGGTTACCATTATAAAAAAGAATTATCCTAATGTATCAGAGGAAGACATTATTAGGAGTACTCAAGATATGCAAGAAGTAAATACTTTAAATTCAAATAATCTATTTGAAAAGTACGGATACAGTAAAGATGATTATTATGATAAAAAAATAGAGTCTAATCAATCTAAATATGAAAAGAATGGTATTATTATATTTATAACAATGTGGTTAGCATTATTGATTCTATATTTTATATATTATAAAAAACAAAATCAAAAAATCGATGAACTTAGTTCATATTTAAAGGAATTGAATCAGAAAAAATATGCATTAAAGATTGAAGAAAATAATGAGGATGAGTTATCAAAACTTAGAAATGAATTATATAAAACAACTATTTTATTAAAAGAAACTGCTGAAAATAGTAGAGAAGAAAATATAAGACTAAGTAATTCACTGGCAGATATTTCACATCAAATCAAAACACCAATTACATCTATTAGGATAATGTTAGATAATATTGAGGAAAATCCCAATATGGATGATAGTACAAAATCTGATTTTATAAAAGAAATCAGTAATCAAGTTGAATGGATTTCGGAATTAGTCATATCTCTATTAAAACTTGCAAAATTTGATTCTGGGACTATTGTTATGAATTCAAGAGTAATTGAAGGGAAAAAGCTAGTAAATGATGCAATAAATAATTTATCAGTATTATTGGATTTAAAAGATATTAAAATAGAAATAGCAAGTGATGATAATACTGAATTCGATGCAGATTATAAATGGCAATTAGAAGCAATTACAAATATTCTTAAAAATTGTATTGAACATAGCAAAGAAAAGTCAATAATACATATCAAAATTGAAAACTCAAGTGTTTTTCTTAAAATAATAATAACTGATGAAGGCGAAGGGATAAGCAGTAAAGATTTAAAACATATTTTTGAAAGGTTTTATAAGTCATCAAATTCATCAGAAAATAGCATTGGAATAGGATTGTCTCTATCAAAAGCTATAATAGAAAGAGACAATGGTTTTATTACGGTAAGTTCAAAAGTAGGGGAAGGAACATCATTTAATATAAAGTATCTCAAATAATAAAATCTCACTATATAAACAAATTCTTTTAAACTGAATATAATAGTTTAGGAGGATTTTTAAAATGGAAGAAATATACAAAAAGATTTTAGAAAGTATATCAAAAAATAATAAAAAAGAGACAAATAATTATAGCAATTCTAGTCAGAAAACTAGGACAATTATAAATGATATAAGAATAATAAATTATACATTTAAAAATAATTTATACTATAAAGGAAACTTGGTTTTAAAATATAAAATAAATTTTCCACAAATTATAGGATGTGAAAAGTTTAATATATATAATTATAACTTGGCAAAAAAATTACAAGAAAAATGTGAAGGCGAATTGCTAGAAGAGGCAAAAGAATTGTATGATTATAATTCAAAAAACAATTATCCTATTATGGTATATGAGGTTTTAACTGTATATAATGTTACGTATAATTATAATATGGTAATAAGTCTATATTCAGATGAATATATTTTTAGCGGTGGAGCTCATGGAAACACAAAAAGAACTTCACAATCGTGGAACTTGAACAAGGAAAAAATGTTAAAATTAGAAGATTTTTATAGTGAAAATCCAAATTATGTATCAACAATTATATCAGAAGTAAATGCTCAAATAGCTAGCAATATTAAAAATGGAAATAATTACTATTTTGATAATTACTGCTGTTTAACATCAGAAAACTTTAAAATTGAAAATTATTATTTAAATAGGAATAATATTATAATATATTATCAACAATATGATATAGCACCATATTCTAGTGGAATTTTAACGTTTAATGTTGGGCAAATAAGCTAAAAATACAATATAATAATTGTAAAGTAAATTCAAATGGGATAAAAGTAGGTAAAAACATTTGATTTATTGAAAGGCAAATGCTATAATAAACTTATCTAATAAAAATGGAGATAAAATGAGTAAACATAATAAATTTAAAGCTCAAATTGAGAGAAGAAAATTTGAAAGAGAATTAAATAAATCAGCAAGTACAATATATTTCGTGGGTGTAATACAAGACATGGAATATGTTTTAAATTTTGATGCTTTTAAAGTTGAGGTAGAACATAAAATTAGAGACAATAAATTAAAAGGTATATTATTTATGGGTGATATAGATAATCTAAGTACAGTAACTCATAAATTGGGGAATGAAAATGCAAACGAATATATAAGAGATATAATAAGAAAGGTAAAAAACAATTTAGTATATAATCATGTATCTGAATATGAAATAGGAAAACTAGGAGATGAGTTATATATATATGCTCACAATTTAGAAGAAGAAAAGGCAGGAAAAATATTAGAAGAATTAAATGAAATAAAAAATGAAGAACTATCAATAAGTGTAGGTGCTACTGGAGAACTTTCGCATGGATTAGAAAAGGCAATTAGTATAGCAGATGAAAGAATGAGAAGTGTAAAAGAGACTAAAAAAATCAATAAATTTAAGAGAATGCCCAAAGAAGATGTTATTGAAAACATATTTAATGCAATAAATGCAAAATTAAGAATAAATCCTAATGAGTTAACGGGAAAACAACTTGAAATATACAAATCTAATATAACAGAAGCAATTAAGAAACTAAGAGAAAGTTGGAAATTTGGTAAACAAGAAGAAAATGATCAAAATAGAAAAGTAGAAAATCAACAAATTGATGAACTAGATCTTATGCGAAGAATAAAAGAAATAACAAAAGAATATAAAATTAAATATCCTGATATAGAATTTACTAGTGCTGAGATGAAACAGATATGTATAGCAAAGATGCTTACTAAAACACCAGTAAAATCAATTAAAAAAATTGAAAGCTTTGAAAGAAAAAGATATAAGAACTTAATTTGGCTAAGGCAAAATAGAATTACTAAATTGTTTCATAAATTAACAAAAAAAATAACTATGCATAAATTAAAAAACACAGGAGTTTTGACCATAGATATAGGAAACATTAAGCGTATAAATGATTCAATAGGTCATTGTGAGTGTGATAAACTAGTTTATTCGGTAATGCAAAATGTAATATCAGAATTAAAATCAAATAATATTAAGTTAAGAGATGAATATCTTTACTCAAAAGGAATATCAAATTACTGCATACTAGTAGATACAAGAACATCAAACAAATCTTTAAATCAATTTTTTGATAACATAAGAGAACTGGGAAACAAAAGTGTTTTTACCATAAATGCTTCGGAAGTAACACCACTAATTCCACGTGATATTCCGGAAGATTGTCAAAAAATGTACGAACATGGAAATTTTGAAGGCCTAATTAAGAGAACGGTGGAAATTGCAACACAAAAAAATGAAGAACTATGTAATAATATAAACTGTTCAAAAAAAATAAATAGAAAAGATACCATATATGAAGCTGTAAAAAAATACGAAGTAGTTTTAAAAGAATGTGTATTTAATAATAAGGAAACAACTGAAAAAGAACAAAATATAACATCAAAAAACATAAAAACGAAATCTTTAGAAGTCTTATCAAAAGTAAATGATGGAGATTCAAGCCAAATAAACCAAAATGAACCAGATAGATAATTTTATTAGATTGAATATTAAAAAAATACTGTAACATAATATATATATGAACAAATAAATTTGTTCAATATAATTATGGAGGGTACTAAAATGAAAAATAATCAAAAAATATGTTGTTCAGTTGCAAGTTGTAAGCATAATTGCAATTGCAAAGAGTGTGACTTAAAGGAAATATCTGTATGCCCTTGTGAAGGATGTGATACTGGTAAACCAGATGAATCTGAATGCTCGAGTTATGAGGCCAGAACTTAAGGTACACTAAAAATTGTAAATCCTGTAAATGCTATAAAATTGACATTTACAGGAGGCTATTTTTTATAAAAGACTTGCTTTTTTCCTTTGAATGTGTTAAACTAAATAAGTCAATAAAAGAAATAGGAGATTTAAAAATGGAAATATTTAAAAATATATTATTAGCAATATACATATTAGTATGCATAGTTTTAATCATTATTACAACATTTCAGTCAAAAGACAACAATAATTCAATAGAAGATACTTACGAAAACCCAAGAGCAAATAAGTATTTTGAAAAAAATAAGAGCAGAACTAAATCAGGAAAAACACAAAAAAACACAATTATAATAGGTGTTATCTTTGCAGTTCTAACTATATTAACAACAATAGTTTATGTTTTATAAAATGAAAGAATAATGAAGATGTATGTATAAAATACGTCTTCATTTTAATTTAATATAAAATTGCAAATTTATGTAAAAGACGGAGGTGAAAAATGGAAAAAGATTTATTAAAGAATGAACAAAATGAAAGTAGAAATGTAACAAATTTAAATAAAGAATTGGTAGAAGGAGTATTTCTTAGTAATGAAAGAGGATTTGCATTTGTTAAAGTTGAAGGACAAGCCTCAGACATATATATTTCTAGAAAATATAAAAGAGATGCAATGAATAATGACATTGTACTTGTAAAAATATTAAACTCAAAACATGGAAATAATTTAGAGGGTCAAGTTGTAAAAGTTATACAAAGATCAAACAAAACTGTGGTCGGAACATTTCAAAAAAGTAAAAATTTCGGATTTGTTATTCCAGATGATAATAAAATCTCTGGAGATATTTTCATATCAAAGTCTAATTGGAAAAAAGCAAAAAACAATCAAAAAGTTGTAGTAGAATTAACAAAATATCCAGATAAAAATAAAAAGGCGGAAGGAAAAATTACTGAAATATTAGGATTTGCAGATGAAACTGGTGTTGATATGTTATCAATAATAAAGCAGTTTAATTTGCCTTATGAATTCCCAAACAACGTTGAAGAAGAAGCAAAATTAGTAAGCCAAGAAAAGGTATCTTTAAAAAATAGAAAAGATTTAAGAGAACTTGAAATATTTACTGTTGATGGAGAAGACGCAAAAGATTTAGATGATGCAATAAATGTTGAAAAAAATATAGATGGAACATATACTTTGGGAGTACACATTGCAGACGTAAGTAATTATGTAAGAGAGGGAAGTATGCTTAATGCAGAAGCAGTAATTAGAGGAACAAGTGTATATATGCTTGACCGTGTAATTCCCATGCTACCAAAAGAGTTATCTAATGGTGCTTGTAGTTTAAATCAAAAAGAGGATAGATATGCTATTTCTGTAATAATGAAAATAAATAAAGAAGGAAAAGTAATTGACTCAGACATATTTAAAAGTGTAATTAAAGTTACGAAAAGAATGAATTATCATGATGTCACAACAATCATAAATAGAAATGAAAATTTAGTAAATAACAGTGTAAATACTAATAAGAAATTAGATAAGAATAATACAAAAAAAGTGTTACAAGATAATGAACCTTATTTTGAACATTTTGATAGAATGAGAGAACTAGCCGAGATTCTAAAAAATAGAAGAATAAAAGATGGATATTTATCGTTAGATATACCAGAAAGTAAAATAACATTAGATACTAATGGAGTGCCTATTAAAATTGAAGAATATGAAACTACAATAGCAAATGAAATTATAGAACAGTGTATGCTTACTGCGAATGAAACAGTTGCAGAAACGTTTTACTGGCTAAATGCTCCATTTATATATAGAGTACATGAAAAACCAGAAGAGGAAAAAATAGTTGAACTTAATAAATATTTATATAATTTTGGATACAAACTAAAAGGTAAAAAGGACGATATAAAACCAAGGGCATTTGAACAAATACTTGATGATGTAAAAGGTAAAGAAGAAGAAAGAGTAGTGGCAAACTTATTATTAAGAACATTAAAGATTGCTAAATACTCTGAAATCAATAAAGGACATTTTGGAATTGCTAGTAAATATTATTGCCATTTTACATCACCAATACGAAGATACCCAGATTTATTTATTCATAGAATAATTAGTAAATATTTAGAATCAAATTATAATATGGGAGATACTTTTAAAGAAAAATATTTCATTCAGGCTGTAAAATATTCACAAACATCTTCTGATACAGAGCAAATTGCAACAAAGGCAGAAAGAGAAAGTGAAGCACTAAAAAAAGCCGAGTATATGGAAAACCACATTGGAGAGGAATTTGAGGGAATTGTATCAAGTATAACAAACTTTGGAATGTTTGTTGAACTGGAAAATACAGTAGAAGGATTAGTTAGATTCGAAAATATGGGAAAAGATTATTATGAATATAACGAAGCAAATAAAACTTTAATAGGAAGAAAGAATAAAAAAATATATAAATTAGGAAGTAAAGTTTTAATTCAAGTATTAGATTCAAACAAGCAAACTAGAAAAATAGACTTTAAACTAATAAAATGATTTTTTAATAATAAATAATGTAAAGTTAATAAAGTAAAAAAATATAGATTGTAGGAAAGATAGAATGGATAAAAAAAGTAATAAAAAAATTAAAATATTTAAAATAATTACGCTAATTCTAATTATAGCAATAGTAATAATAATATCGATATGGTTGATACCAATAATAAAAAACATATCAACACAAGAGGGACAGCTTGAATTTAAAAACAAAATTCAGAATTCCGGAATACTTGGTTTTTTTATGCTTCTAGGATTGCAACTTGCACAAATCATAATAGCAATTATTCCAGGAGAACCATTAGAGATAATTGCAGGAATGTGTTATGGACCAGTTGGCGGAACATTATTTATTTTATTTAGTGCATTTTTGTGCTCTAGTATAATATTTTTTGCAGTTAGAAAGCTTGGAAGAAATTTTGTTTGTGAATTTTTTGACACAAAAAAAATAGAAAAAATAGAAAAAAGCAAAATATTTAATAATCCAAAAACATTTCAAAGAATCTTATTTATATTGTTTTTAGTTCCGGGAACGCCAAAAGATTTAATAACTTATATAGCAGGGTTATTTCCAATAGAACCATTAAAATTTATTTTAATAGCTACTTTTGGTAGAATACCATCTATAGTATCTTCAACAATTGCTGGAGCATATTTAATAGAAGGTAAATGGCAAGTCTCAATTTTAGCTTATGGTATAACTTTCCTAGTAGTAGGAATAAGCGCATTACTCTATAAATTATTAGCAAAAGATGCAGAGGCTGAGGAAGCATTTAAAACTATAAAATAGAATATCAATAATAATAGCGGTAGATTTTCTAAATATATAAATCTACTGCTATTATAGTATAAAAATATAAGTGTATTATAAAAGTACTATTTTAATATAAGCTATGAAAAAGTATACAATTAGAATGCATTAGTTTCCTACAATTAAATAACTAGATTTAACGGTAGTATTAACATTAACACTAAAGAAGGAATTTCTGTATCTTCTAAGCCAATTATATTTCTCCCAATCTTCCATAGTTTTGAAACTTTTAACCGCATATTTTCCAAAATGAGAAATGTCACTTTCAAAACAGACACTAGTTTTATACAAATAATCCTCAATATGGGCTTTTAAATATGAATTTGCATAATCTTGCAATAATAAAATGTTTTCCTTTGTTAAATAATTAGCACTTTTAGAAACAGACAAAACTCTTACAGACAATGAAACATCACACTTAATATAAGGAGAACCATTTATTATATTAACATTATTTTTAGATTTTGCCTTTGATATATAAAGTGAAATATAATCCGCTTCACTAAAAGGACTAGGAATATTTATCACCGCACTTTTAAACTTATTTGTAACAATTAAATGAGAAATTGTTTCTATGCCGTTTAATTCCCCAATAAACTTATCACTATGAAATACAGCAAGCCCTAGATTTTCTATATTCTTTTTAGAAGATATCTGAAGTTCAGAAGCTGAATAATCATAATCATCAAGAGAGGAAGATGATGCCGAACTATTTGAAGAAGGACTATAAATATCATACGTAGAAGAATAGTTTGAACCATTTACACTGCCCAATATTGCATAAGGTTCACAAAATGTATCAAAATAATACGAATAAAAATCATTAAGAGTGACTGTTTCAGTATATCCAGTACTCTTTTCAGAAGAAGATTCAATCTCATAGTATTTTGAGGATAGTTGATTCAAAATAGGTTTTGAATTCTCTAAGAAATATTTTGCATTACATTTAGATACCAAAACATTGCAAGTAGGCCTAACTTGTATATTATTTACTAGAGAAGAAACATAATTTGCAATTCCATTTTTAGCAAGTTCCTCAGAAAAAACTACTACTTTGCAATGCGAAAGATTTATTTTTTCATTCATAAAACTATTTAGCAAACTGATTCCAGCATCTATAGTATTACAATCAACCGTTGTTAAAGCAAATGAAGAAGATTCACCGTTACTACCTGAAGATTCACTTCCAGACGAACTTGATGAGCTCGATGAACTTGATGAAGAAGGCAAAGAAATCTGAAATGTCAGTTTAAGTTCCTTATTAGTTCCAATATCAAATCCAATAGCAACAACGTAAGCTAATTCATCAATAGTATACACAGAACTTGAGTTACTAAACGAAAAAATCAATAATGCTATTATGATTAAAAATACTAATATCTTTTTTGCTTTCATTTCATAATCCTTTCTATAAAAAATCAAACTTTAAAAAGTATTCTAATTTTTTAAAAATGAAGTATATAATTTAGGCTTCTTTTTTATATAGCCAATTAAAAGTATAATAAAGCTAAATACAAAAACAATACCAATACCAATATATTTAAACAATACCGTTTCTATAAATCTCAGTTGCTCAGTATTCTGAGAAATAAGAGATGATATTAAAATAAAGATGGCAGAAATATAAATAAAAGGCGAGGAATTTTTAGTTGGTAGGCACTTTTTACTAATCTTAGTAATGTATAATATAATTACTGATAAATATGAAAGAAATGCAAATATCCAAATCAATATAAAAATAGCATCTGACCTTTGAAATACTTTACCAAACTCTATAGTACGAGTACTTAAATAAACAGACAATACATCTTTACCTGCAGTTAAAAATGGAAATAATAATAGCAAAGATGCGACACTTAACAATAGATATAGAGAAGATACTATAATAGCTATAACTCCAACTTTTTTATATTTAGTATAATCCTTTAAATGAGTACGAATTAAAAATAAATAAATTAAACCACCAAACGCATAAATATTTGAACTGCCTAAAATGAAAGTTGCTTTAAATCCATGCCCTAATATAGGGAATATTCTCTCAAATTGAAATTTACCTATTGAAGATGTAAATATGACGACAACAGATATTAAAACAAGTGGTAGTAGCAAAGTATTAACTTTAATAACGTTTTTTTCTCCAATTTTGTTAACAATAACAGCACATAAAATAAAGACTAAGGTCAAAGCAAATGCTGATGAGTTTGGATAATAAGTTACTCTGAGTGTTTCTACAAAATTTCTTAACAATATAGACGAAACAAATATTAAATAAACTGTATAAACAACAGATACAACAATTTTTAAGGTTTTACCACCCACAAATTCTGAAACATCTAAAATATCACCACCTTCAAAAGGTCTAAATAATTTTTCAACTATCAAAAAAAATATAATAACCAAAGCTGTAATATAAATAATATTTAGAATGCTAGCAGAGCCTTCGCTCTCTATTAGTGCATTTGGCATATTAAGAATAATATGAGTTATGGCAACTGCAATAACTAAAAATGTTGCTTCTATATAACTTATTTTTTCATTATTCATACTATTAATCCTTTCAAAAATTTCTTAATAAACTAAAAATTCTTTCTTCTCCATTTCATACTTATTTCATCAGCAATTTGTTCTTTTTTAGGGTTTAAATAATCTTTACGTTTTTCTCTTTGCCAAGATGGTTTAAGCCAGAAGCTACCCTTATTAAGTTTATTCAAAGGAGCATAAGGAGCTAAAAAAGATACCCCAAAAGATTTTAAAGAACCAATAACTGCTATATGAATGAAGATCCCTAAAGCAATTCCCATAAAGCCTGCTAAAAAGCCTAAAATACTATAAATAAATCTACATATTCTTAAATGAAATCCTAAATTATAATCAGGAATTGCAAAAGAGGTGATTGCTGTAATTGCAATTATTATTATAAGAATAGGAGAAACAATATCAGCTTCAACTGCAGCTTGACCTAATATTAAAGCACCTACAATTCCAACTGTTGAACCAAGTGGAGAAGGAACTCTTAAACCAGCTTCTCGTATAATTTCAAAAGATACTTCCATCATTATAATTTCAACAATAACCATAAATGGAACTTTAGAACGTGAAGCAACTATTGAAAAAAGAAGTTCAGTTGGTATAAGCTCACTATGAAAAGTTGTAATTGCAATATAAAGTCCAGGAAGCAAAAGAGTAAGAATAAGTGACAATACTCTAATAAATCTAAGCAGATTTGCAAAAATATAATTGATATTAAAATCTTCAGGAGAAGATAAAAAATCAAATAAAGTTACAGGCATAACTAAAACATAAGGGGCTCCATTAGAAATGACTACAACTCGTCCTTCTAAAATATAAGAGGTTGCTTTATCAACTCGCTCAGTTAAAACCATTTCCGGAATGGAAGTATGGGCATCGTCTTTAATTAGCTGGGATAATTCTCCTATTGAAACAAGGTAATCTATATCTAAATTATTTAGTCTATATTTTACTTCAGCAACTAAATCTGAACTTGCTATATTTTTTAAATAACAGACTGCACATTTATTTTTATCAGCTGTACCTATCGTGATATTTTCTATAATTAGATTTTCATTGCATAAATTTCGTCTAATCATTGACGTATTTGTTCTAAGATTTTCTACAAAAGCCTCTTGAGAACCCATAATAACTGGTTCATTTTTTGGTTCTGCAATACTTCTTTTTTCATATTTCTTAACAGATATGTCAAAAGAATAGTTAATTGTATCAACAAAAAGCAAACAATTACCAGAAGAAACATCATCGGCAATTTTATCAAAAGAGTCAACTTTTGTAACATCATTTTGAGGTAACAAAGAATCATAAATATAATCAGGAATATTTAACTTTTTCACCTTTCTAATAGAAATATTATTAGTTATTGCTTCTGATATTACTTGAGAACCATCATAGATATTTGACCTATTTCTTAGCATAAGAGGAGATAAAATAAAATCATTTATAGATTCATCATTTACCATTCCGTCAATGTAAACAATAAAAGCTTTATATTGTTTTGACTTCACAGTTATCAAAAATTCACGTATTTTTATGTCAGAATTTATAAGAGAATTAAATCTTGAATTAACATATTCCAAATTTACTCCAATGGAAGGATATACTTTTTGGTTTTTAAGTAAGTCTTCTGGTTGAACTTCACAAGTACTTTTAGAAGTTTCATCTGGTAAAATAAAATTATATTCATTACTATTATCAGATACTAAATCAGAAAAGATCTTCTTAAAAAAATTCATAAAATTAAAACCTCCTATTAAAATATGTATATAACATATAATTTACTAAAAATAGAAAATTATACATAAAACAAAATAGACAAGAATATAATAACTATATGATAAAAGTGTTTAAAGCGAATGATTTAATTAAATATTTTATAAAAATTATAATTCCAATAATTATTATTTTTATTTTATTTAAATTTTTAAATGGTAAAGCACAAGCTAGCTTAAATCCAAAAGGAGCATTATTATTTTGCATTGATGATACTGTAGAAACAATAAATTTAAAAAAACTAGCTGAAAATACGGATAATAATAACTCTAAAATAAAAGCAATTTCAATATCAGAATTAAAAGTTTTTGATAGCGTTATAACAAACAATATAGCAAAAAATGATAATGATATCACCTCTACTATAACTGAGGGAGTAGAACAAAACAATGAAAATAATAAAACTGAAAATGATAATATAATAAAGGCACAAACAGATGTTAAAACTGAAATAGTAAATACGGGAATGAATCCTAAAACTACTGATGAATACAACGGAGTAAAAATAAATAATTCAACGAAATATACTTTAACAGAAGATATGCTAAATCCTGATTCAATATCAGTAAATAAGAATAAAATTTTAATATACCATACACACACTTGCGAAAGTTATACTCCAACTGAGCAAAACAATTATGAAGCAAGTGGAACTTTTAGAACCATAGACTTAAACTATTCTGTTGCAAGAGTTGGTGATGAACTTACAAATCAGCTTAAATCATATGGCTGTAATGTTATTCATAACACAACATATCATGACTACCCAGCGTATAATGGATCATACTCTAGATCTCTTCAAACTGCACAGGACATATTGAAAGATAATTCAGATACAGATATTGTTATAGATTTACATAGAGACGCGATTGCTGATGAAACTTATGCTCCAAAAGTTAAAATAGGGGAAGAATATGCTTCACAACTTATGTTCGTTATGGGGTCTAACACCTCTAACTCAGCTCATAAAAATTGGAATGATAATTTTAAATTTGCTATTAAAGTTCAAAGAAAAGCAAATGAGTTATATCCAGGATTATTTAAACCAATTATTCTAAGAAACTCTGAATATAATCAACACATTGCAAAGGCAGCATGTATTATTGAAGTAGGTGCAACAGGAAATACACTAGAAGAAAGTATGAATTCAATGAAATATCTAGCAAAAATATTAGAAGAGTTTTAAACATATTAAGATTTTTTATACAAGGCAAATATAAATTATTACAAAAAAAGTATTGACAAAATATATTAAACTTAGTATAATAAATAAGTGACTTAGAAACTGAGATTTATATAGATATTCTAAAGCATAAGGAGGGATAAAAAATGGCACAACCAAAAAGAAGATGGTCTAAAGAAAGAACACATACAAAAAGATCAACATGGAAATTAGAGAATAAAAACTTAGTAGAGTGCCCACATTGCCATAAACTTATGATGCAACATAGAATTTGCCCAAGTTGTGGATATTATGATGGAACAGAAGTTATATCTCAAAAGGCTAACTAATTAAGAAAGAGGTGAAATGAGATGAAAGAAGGAATACATCCAGAATATTCTGAAGCAACAATCACTTGTGCTTGTGGAAATGTTATGAAAACAAATTCAACAAAAAAGGACTTAAAAGTTGATGTATGCTCAAAATGCCATCCATTTTGGACAGGTAATTTAAGAAAAGAAACAACTGGTGGAAAAGCAGATAAGTTCAAAAAGAAATATGGAATACAATAATCTGTGATAGGCTCTGTAGCATTTTGTTACAGAGTCTTGTTTTAGTCTTATATGATAAAGTAATCCAAATTTAAATATATATAAATAGAGAAAGGTAAAAAATAATGCAGATAAATATAACAGAATGGTCAACAAAAATTAAAGAACTATTAAAAGGAAAACAGAAAAAGTATGCAATAATGACAATGGGATGCCAATTAAATGAAAACGATTCTGAAAAAATTTCAGGAATGTGTAGTAACTTTGGATTTGATAAAACTTCTAATCTAGAAGAATCTGATTTAATAATATTTAATACGTGCTGTGTTAGAGAAAATGCTGAAGATAAATTATTTGGAAAGCTAGGCGAAGTAAAAAAATACAAAGAAGAAAAAGGTACAATAATAGCTATTGGTGGATGTATGATGCAGGAAAAACATATTGTAAATAAAATAAAATCAAGTTATCCATTCGTAGATATATTATTTGGAACTCATACATTAGAACAATTTCCTAAAGACTTATACCTAGCATTAAAGGAAAACCAAAAAATAGAAGATATACTAGATATAGAAGGAAATATATATGAAGGAATACCAGTTCAAAGAGATGATAAAATAAAAGCATCAGTATCAATTATGAATGGATGTAATAATTTTTGTACATATTGTATAGTTCCTTATGTAAGAGGAAGAGAGAGAAGCAGAAATCCGCAAGACATAATAAATGAGGTTCAATATTTAGCTGAAAATGGATATAAAGAAATAATGCTATTAGGTCAAAACGTTAATTCATATTTAGTTAGTCAAAAGCAAAAAGGAGAAAATGTCGATTTTGAAGTTGAAATAAAAGAAATTGACAATGCCAATAAAACAAATACTAATAACAAAATGATAGTAAATTCTTTTGCTACACTACTAAAAGCAATAAATAAAATAGAAGGAATTGAAAGAATTAGATTTATTTCACCACATCCAAAGGACTTTACGACAGATGTAATAGAAGCAATTAGAGACTGCAAACATGTATGCAAATTGATTCATTTGCCTTTACAATCAGGAAGCAGTGATGTTTTAAAAAGAATGAATAGAAAATATACAAAGGAGCAATATTTAGATTTAGCTAAAAAAATAAAAGAAACAATTCCGGAAATAGCATTTTCAACGGATATAATAGTTGGCTTTCCAGGAGAAACTGAAAATGATTTTGAGGAAACTTTAGATGTAGTAAAAAAGGTAAATTTTGAACAGGTATACATGTTTATTTATTCAAGAAGAGTTGGAACTCCTGCAGACAAAATGGAAAATCAAGTTGAAGAAAACATTAAACACGAAAGATTTGATAAATTAAAAAAATTATCAGAAGAGATAATAGAAAATAAAAATAAAAGCTATGTGGGAACAATACAAGAAGTTTTGGTTGAAGGAAAAAGTAAAAATAACGAAGAAATGTATACAGGAAGAACACAAACTAATAAAGTAGTAAATTTCGAAGGAAACGATGAGATGATAGGAAAATTAAAAAAAGTTAAAATTATTTCTGAGCATATATGGTATTTAAAAGGAAAATATGATAAGATATAAGATATAAATTCAGTAATAAATGGCAGTAAATGAAATAAAATTCGGAGGAAAAAGATGCAAGAAGAAGAATGGATACAAGCAGAAAAATTGGCAAAACAAAGATATGAAAAAATAGATACTTTTTCGCCAATGATGCAACATTATATTGAAACTAAAGAAGAATATATAGATTGCATTCTATGCTATAGGTTAGGCGATTTTTTTGAAATGTTTTTTGAGGATGCTATAATTACTTCAAGAGAACTAGAACTCACCCTTACAGGCAAGGATTGCGGACAGGAGAATAGAGCTCCAATGTGTGGGATTCCTCATCATGCAATAGAACCATATATTTCAAAACTTATAGAAAAGGGATACAAAGTTGCAATTTGCGAACAAATGGAAGATCCCAAATTGGCAACAGGAATAGTAAAAAGAGATGTAATAAAAGTGGTAACTCCTGGAACTATTGTAGATGGAAACATTCTTGAAGAAAAAAAGAATAATTACATCATGTCTGTATATAAAGAAGGAATGTTTTTTGGAATTGCAATTTGTGATATATCTACTGGAGATTTTTATGCTACTGAAATAAAAGAAGATAATAATTTTTCTAAGCTTTTAGATGAAATCTCAAGATACAATCCATCAGAATTAGTTATAAATAGAATGATGATAGACAGCCAAGAAGAAATCAAAGAAATAAAAAACAGATTTGATTGTTTTATATCCTTAGAAGATAAGTTTGTTCAAGAAATAAAAGAAATACAAAATGATTTTGATATTGTTGATGAAAATGGAAATAAGATAAATATTGATAAAAAAATGTTTATGATTTCTGCAATAAATGGTCTTATGGGGTATATAGAGAAAACTCAAAAACGAAGACCAGATAATCTTAATAAAATAATTGTATATGAAGCAGTAAAATACATGTCTCTTGATATAAATGCAAGAAGAAACCTTGAACTTACTGAAAAAATGAGAGATAAATCAAAAAGAGGAACACTACTTTGGGTATTAGATAAAACTAATACATCCATGGGTGGAAGACTGTTAAGGAGATGGATAAGCGACCCTCTTATAGATGTTATAGACATAAATAATAGGTTAAACGCGGTTAAAGAACTTAAAGAAAATGAAATTCTAAAAGATGATCTTGTAGAAAATTTAAAAAATGTATACGATATTGAAAGACTTGCAGGAAAAATATCTTATGGAACTGCTAATGCAAGAGATTTGATATCACTTAAAAATTCACTTTCTCAATTACCAGAATTGAAAGAAACCCTAGAAAAAGCACAATCAAATTTATTGAAAAATCTTTATAGCTCTTTAGACACACTTGAAGATGTTTATAATCTAATAAATATAGCGATTGAAGATGATCCACCAATGTCTGTAAAAGAAGGTGGCTTAATCAAAAAAGGATACGACCCAGATATTGATGAACTAATAGATATAACAACTAATGGAAGAAAATGGCTTGTTGATATTGAAAATAGAGAAAAGGAATTAACAGGAATTAAAAACTTAAAAGTAGGATATAATAAAATATTTGGATATTATATTGAAATAAGTAAATCTTTTGTTAAGATGGTTCCACAAGATAGATACATACGTAAGCAAACTTTAACAACGGGTGAAAGATATATTACAGAAGAATTAAAAAATATGGAGAATGAAATAGTTGGAGCACAAGAAAAAATTGTAAATCTAGAATATGAGATTTTTGCAAAAGTTAGAAGTCAAATTGAAAATAATGCCAAAAGACTTCAACTTACTGCTAGCATAGTCGCTAAAATAGATGTATTGTGTTCATTTTCTCAAGTAGCAATAGATATGAATTATTGCATGCCGGTAGTAGACGATTCAAATTCAATAGAAATAAAAGATGGAAGGCATCCAGTAATCGAAAAAATATTACCATCAGGTGCATTTATACAAAATGATGCATATTTAGATTCTGAAAATAACAGACTAAATATAATAACAGGACCTAATATGGCAGGAAAATCTACATATATGAGGCAAGTAGCTTTAATTACCCTAATGGCGCAAATAGGAAGCTTTGTACCAGCAACTAATGCTCATATCGGCGTAGTAGACAAAATATTTACTAGAGTAGGTGCATCAGATGATTTAAGCATGGGAGAAAGTACTTTTATGGTTGAAATGATGGAAGTTTCAACTATACTTAAAAATGCGACTTCAAAAAGCTTGGTAATACTTGATGAAATAGGAAGGGGAACTTCAACTTATGATGGACTCTCAATAGCATGGGCAGTTGCAGAATATATTTCGAAAATAAAAGCCAAGACTTTATTTGCAACTCACTATCATGAATTAACATCACTAGAAGATAAATTAGAAGGAACTAAAAATTATCATATTGCTGTAAAAGAAAGAGGAGAAGATGTAATCTTCTTAAGAAAAATATTAGAAGGTGGCACTGATGAAAGTTATGGTGTGCATGTTGCTAAGCTTGCAGGGGTACCAAAAGATGTAACAAAGAGGGCAAATGAAATTCTAAGAAATCTCGAGAAAAAAAGTGCTTTAAAAGAAAATAATGAAAATAATAAAATACAAAAACAAGAAGATGCTGGTCAATTAAGTATGTATAATTATAAACTAGCAGAAATTGCACATGAGTTAGACTTAGTTAAACTAGATGAAATAACTCCAATAGATGCTTTAAACATACTGTCAAAAATAAAAGAAAAAATGGCATAAAAAATTCCAGATAAAAATACTGGACAAAAGAAAGGAAATACTTATGAAAATTATATATCAAGGAAAAGAAGTAGGATTACAAAATACAATAAAAAAGGTTATAGATATGTTTGGTGATGGTATAAGAATATCTCCCAAACATGTAATTGCATGCAAATGCAATAATGAAATTAAATCTTTAGAATATGAAATAAAGGATGGAGACACTGTTGAACTAATTGATGTAACAGATAAAGATGGAATGAGGATATATATTAGAGGAGCATTATACATAATGAGTAAAGCATTTAATGAGTTATATCCAAATTTTAAAATGGTAATAAACTATCAATTATCTAATTCAATGTTCTGCGAAATAGAAAATACAACTATAACAGAAGAAATGATTGAAAATGTAAAAAACAAAATGAGCGAAATTGTGAAAAAAGATTTACCAATAAGAAAAGAAAGAATGTCAAAAGAAGAAGCGGAAGAATTTTATAGCAAGCAGGAATGTGATAGAGGAAGACTTCAAATAGACAATAAACAAAAAAGGGAAGTTTCATTATATTATTGTGAAGATTATTTTAATTATTTTTATGGAGTAATGCCAATTAGCACAGGATACATTGACATATTTGACATCAGAAAATATAAGAATGGATTCATAGTAAGATACCCAAATAGAAGTAATCCATCAGAATTAGGAGACTTCAAAGAAAGTAAAAAGTTCTTATCAACACTCCAAGAGTATGAGGAAACATACAATCTTATGAATGTTGGAACAGTTAAACAACTTAATGATGCTGTAAAAGCAGGTAAGGGCAAAGACATTATATTAGCATCAGAAGCAATGCAAGAGAAGAAAATCGCCGAAATTGCTGACAAGATAACAAAGCATAAAAATCTTAAAATTGTTCTAATAGCAGGACCATCATCATCAGGAAAAACAACTTTTGCCAAAAGATTAGGAATGCAATTAAGAGTAAACGGATTGAAGCCTGTTACAATAGGAACAGATGATTACTTCGTTGAAAGAAAATTCACACCAAAAGATGAAAATGGAGAATATGATTTTGAAACAATAAATGCATTAGACTTAAAATTATTTAACGAACATTTATGCAAATTGATAAATGGAGAAACAGTAGAAATACCTACATTTGACTTTAAAGAGGGTACTAAAAAATACGATGGAACCAAAATGCTACATTTGGCAGATGACGAAATATTAGTAATAGAAGGAATTCATAGCTTAAATGATAAGCTAACATCAAAAATCCCAAGAGAAAATAAATTCAAAATATACATTAGTGATTTAACTGTACTAAATGTAGATGCGTATAACAGAATTTCCACAACTGATACAAGATTAATTAGAAGAATTGTAAGAGACTATAATTTTAGATCATATTCGGCATTAGATACTATAAAAAGATGGCCATCGGTAAATGCAGGAGAAAATAAAAATATATTCCCATATCAAGAAGAAGCGGATGCTATGTTTAATAGTTCTCTTGTATATGAATTAGCTGTACTTGGAAAATATGCTAAGCCTTTATTAAAGAAAATAGAACGAAATGAGCCAGACTTTTCAGAAGCAAAAAGACTAATCTCATTCTTAGAATACTTTGAAGAAATAAGTGAAGAACCAATACCAGAGAATTCAATATTAAGAGAGTTTATTGGCGGAAGTGTATTTGATTACTAATCTTTTTAGATTACTAATCTTTTTAGATTACAAATTTGGTTTCTAGATTTTCCAAACAAAAAAGTCTAAATATATTTTTAGGAAATTAGAAATGAAACAATTTACAAAAAGAGATGAAGGATTTATTTGCGAAAATTGTGGCAAAAAAGTTGAAAAGTTAGGATATACATCAAGAGACCATTGTCCATATTGTTTATGCTCTAAACATGTTGATAATATGCCAGGAGATAGAGAAGAAACATGCCACGGAATATTAAGACCAATTCAAACTATAATAGACAGCAAGAAGGGATATATAATTATTTATAAATGTGATAAATGTGGTAAAATTCATAAAAACAAAGTTGCAATGGACGATGACATGGATTTAATTATAAAACTTACGGTTAAAAAATAGTGTATATTAAATTTGAAAAGAGAGGAAAAGCAAAATGGAAAATGATGAGAAAATAAAAATTGAAGATATTAAACCAGATAAAAAACTTAGAATATTAACAGGGGATAGACCAACGGGACACCTACATATAGGACATTATTTTGGTTCTTTAAAAAGTAGAGTGTTACTACAAGACCAATTTGAAACATTCATTGAAATTGCTGATGTACAAGCGTTAACAGATAATTTTAATAATCCGGATAAAGTTAAGCAAAATGTTACTCAAATTTTAATGGATGAACTTGCAGTTGGAATAGATCCAAATAAAGTTACTTTCTTTTTGCAATCAATGATTCCTGAAATTGCAGAACTTACTGTTTTTTATTCAAATTTGGTAACCATTGCAAGATTAGAGCGTAATCCAACCGTAAAAACAGAAATTGCCCAGAAGAAAGATCTTTTCGGAGAAAGTGTTACTTATGGCTTTTTAGGATATCCAGTAAGCCAAGCTGCAGATATAACAGCTTTTGATGCAACTTATGTTCCAGCAGGAGAGGATCAGCTTCCACTAATTGAACAATGCAGAGAAATTGTAAGAAAATTTAATTCTATATATGGAGATACACTAAGAGAGCCTAGGGGTGTACTTAGCAATACAGCAAGAATAAAAGGTCTAGATGGAAATGAAAAAATGGGAAAATCTTTAGGAAATGCACTATATTTATCTGATGAATATGAAGATATAAAATTAAAAGTAATGGGAGCACTAACAGATCCAGCAAGAATAAAAAAAGATGATCCAGGAAATCCTGATATTTGTATGGTTTATTATTATCATAAACTATTTAGTACAAATAATGAAACTTTAAATATTTGTGAAGAATGTAAAAAAGGTTGCAGAGGATGTGTTGCATGTAAAAAGCAACTAATTGAGAATATAAATAATACATTAAGTCCCATCAGAGAAAAAAGACATTACTATGAGGAAAGACCAAATGAAGTATTAGATATTCTAATAAGTGGTAGTGCACATGCTAGAGCAGTTGCAAAAGAAACAATGAAAAAAGTAAAAAAATCAATGAAATTAGATTATTAAAAAGGAGAAAATTGATGTTTACAGATTATGTAAAAATTTATGCAGAGGCTGGAAAAGGTGGAAATGGAGCAATATCATTTAGACATGAAAAATATGTAGCAGCTGGTGGACCTGATGGTGGTGATGGCGGAAAAGGTGGAAATGTATATTTTAAAGTTGACCCTGATGCCAATACTCTAATTGAGTTTAGATTCAAAAAAAAGTTTAAAGCAGAAAACGGAGAAAATGGACAAGGTGCAAGAAAATATGGAAAAAGTGGAGAAAGTCTATACATTCCTGTTCCAATAGGAACAGTTGTAAAAGACTCTCAGACAAATGAAGTATTAGCAGATTTATCAACACCTGGTCAAGAAGCACTTATATTAAAAGGCGGCAGAGGAGGACTGGGAAATTCACATTTTGCAACATCAACAAGACAAGCTCCACGTTTTGCACAAGATGGTGAACCAGGAGACAATAAAGAATTCATATTAGAATTAAAATTGCTTGCAGATGTAGGTTTAATAGGATTTCCAAACGTGGGTAAGTCAACATTCTTGTCTGTTGTAACATTAGCTACTCCTAAAATTGCAAATTATCATTTTACGACAATTGAACCTAATTTAGGTGTAGTTACATCTAAATATGGAGATAGTTTTGTAATAGCAGATATACCAGGTATTATTGAAGGAGCAAGCCAGGGAACAGGGTTAGGAATTGAATTCTTACGTCATATAGAAAGAACACGAGTATTATTACACTTTATAGATGTATCAGGTTCAGAAGGAAGAAATCCATTAGAAGATTACAAGGTCATCAATGCAGAATTAAAAAAATATAGTGAAAAACTATCAAAAAGGACTCAAATAATTGTTGCAAATAAGGCAGATATTATACAAGATGATGAAAAATACAAAGAACTTGAAAACATTGCCAAAGAAAATAGCCAAAAAATATTTAAAATCTCAGCTGTTACAGGCGAGGGAATAGATAACCTAATGAAATATGTCTCAGATTTATTAAAAACTCTTCCTAAAGAAGACTTAATAGATGTAGATTCGTCATCAAAAGAAAAATTATATACATTAGATAGTAAAAAGGATAAATTTACAATTACTAAAGAGAATGGAATATTCATTGTAAAAGGCGAAGAAGCAGATAGAATTATAAGAAGAGTAAACATTACGGATTATGAGTCATTATATTATCTTCACAAAAAAATGGCTCAAATTGGTTTAAATACAGCATTAAGAAAGGCTGGAATAAAAGATGGAGATACAGTTAAAATAGGTAATTACGAAATGGAATGGGAAGATTAAGATTTGTTAGAAGTAAATTTATATTTCCGAAAAAAACGTTTATCAATAAAATGATAAACGTTTTTTATACTTCAAACAATATAGATAATATAAACTATGGGTATCAAAACTAAAGATATCAAAACAAAATCCTTATAATTTATGTTATATAAATTAAAATAAAAACCGAATAAATAGTCGAAATTTAAAATAAATTGAATAAATTAGTTGCTTTTTTAGTACACTTGTATTAAAATGATATTGAAGTTTTTTACTAGGAGATGAAAAAATTATGAGACTATGGCCAAAAAGTAAAAACAAAAAAATAAACACAACAAAAAATAGAATAAAAGAAGCAACATTTGAACTATTAGTGGAAAATGGCTATGCATCATTATCAATGAGAGAAATTTCAAAAAAAGCTAATACAGCATTAGGACAATTAACATATTATTATGCAACTAAAGAGAAACTTATTCTTGAAGTAATAGATGAAATATCAAATACAATAATCATAGAATTAAAAGATAATATTGCAATGTCTAAAAGCATGCACCCTGATTTTGAAAATTACCTAAATAATATAGATGAAAAAAACAAAAAAATATGCATTGCTTTAATTAACATAATAGCACAATCTATTTACAATGAAAAAATTAATGAAAAAACACACTCTTTATATAATAATGTAAAAGCTGTAATAGCAAATACTTATAATACTTCTGATAATAATAAAGAAGACTGCACAAAAATAGTTAATAATCTTTTAGAAAAACTTTTAGGAAAGATGGTAATTTATAATATGGAAAGGAACTTCAATGAAATCAAATGAAAATGAAATAATTTACTACACTGATGAACTAAACGAAGATTTTGCAAAAAGTTCTATAATACCTGTAAAGATTGATGGAAACTATAAATATATTCATAAAAATCTTTTTTGGAGTATTGCATCTTTTATAATGTATAGGATCATTTTCATGGTTCCTCTTTCATTGTATGCTAAAATTAAAACAAATTTAGAAATCAAAAACAGAAAAGTTATAAAAAAATGCAAAAATGAAGGATACTTTATATATTCAAATCATACTCAAGAAATTATAGATACGGTATTGCCAACAATTGTTTCTTTTCCGAAAAGAGTGTATGTACTAGCACATCCAAACAATGTTTCTATAAAAGGAATGAAAACGATAAATAAAATGCTAGGAGCATTACCTATTCCTGGAGATTTAGAAAGTAGTAAAAAATTTCTTGAAGCTATTAGACTAAGAATAAAAAATAAAAATGTAATTTCAATTTATCCAGAAGCACATGTATGGCCATACTATACAAGAATTAGAAATTTCAAATCAGTTTCTTTTAAATACCCTGTAGAGCTTGATGCACCATCTTTTGCTTGTACTTCAACATATAAGAAAGTAAAATGCAGAAAAAAACCTACATTAGTAGTATACGTTGATGGTCCATTTTACCCAAATAAAACTCTACCAATTAAAGAAGCTCAAGAAGAGTTAAGAAACCAAATATATGAAGTAATGAAAAAAAGAAGTTTAAATAGTGATATGGAATATATTAAGTATGTGAAACTAAAAGATGATAATAAGATAATAAAAGAAAAAATTATAAAATAAATGGAGAATATGATATGATTAATTTAATGTTTTGTGGAAATAGTAAAATATTTGATGGAATTTTAATTGCACTATTATCAATAGCAAAAAACACGAAAGAACCATTAAGTGTATACGTTTTGACAATGGATTTAACAAGAATTAATATGGACTTTACACCTATTACGGAAAGTCAAAGAAAAATCCTTGAGAAAAAAATTCAGGAAAAGAACATCAATAATAAGGTGAATTTAATTGATGTAACAGACATTTTTGAAAATGAAATGTCTAAAAGTACAAATATAAAAACACATTATACACCATATATTTTTATAAGATTACTAAGTGATGAGGTTTCTAATTTACCTGGTAAAATATTATATTTAGACTGTGATATAGTATGCTATGGAGATATTGGCGAAATATACGAAACAGACATGGACGGGTATGAAATTGCAGCATCATTAGACTACATTGGAAGAAAAATGATTAACCCTAAATATATGAACTCAGGTGTTGTACTAATGAATTTAGACTTAATAAAGAAAACAGGAAGCTTTAAAGTAGCACGACAACTATGCATAAAAAAACGAATGGTATTACCTGACCAAACGGCTCTTAACAAAGCTTGCAAAAATAAACTTTGGCTACCAGATAAATATAATGAACAAAAAAAGCGAAGGGGGGATACGCTAATAAGGCATTTTAGTATGGCAATAGAACTCTTCCCAGTATTTCATTTACAAAATATAAAGCCATGGCAAGTTGAAAAAGTACATAAAACATACAAAATATATGATTATGAAGATATAATTGAAGAATACAAAGAAACTAAAAAGCTAATGGATGAAAAAACTAATATAGAAAACGAATTAGTCCAAGAAACCTAAAGATGTATTAAAGATTATAATTAAAATAATTCTTAATTGTAAACTTTGAATAATTATTAAATAATTAGCAAAATTCAGAAGGAGAATAATGTGATGACAAGACAAGAAATACCAATATTTTTTTCGGCAGATGATAATTATGTACCATGTCTATCGGTAGCAATAAAATCATTAGTTGATAATTCTAGCAAAGAAAATGATTACAAAATTATGATATTAAATGCAGGAATGGATAATAAAAGCAAAAAGGAGCTTAAAGAATTTGAAGGTGAAAATATAAAAATTGACTTTAAAGATATAAGCACAGCAACTAAGAAAATTGCAAAAGCATTATCACTAAGATTAAGGGACTACTATTCAGCAACTATTTATTATAGAATGTTTATTCCATCAATGTTCCCAGAATATGAAAAAGCAATTTACTTAGATTCTGATATTGTACTATTAGATGATATTGTAAACTTTTATAATATGGATTTAGGAACAAATTTACTGGCTGTTGTTAAAGATGAAGTTGTAAATGGAAATGCAAGTTTTAGAAAATATTCTAAGATTGCATTGGGATTAGATGCTGTAAAATACTTTAATTCTGGTGTACTTTTAATGAATTTGAAGGCAATAAGAGAAAATAAAATAGAAGATAGGTTTATTTCGATGCTAGTTAAATATAATTTAGACACTATTGCACCAGACCAAGATTACTTAAATGTACTGTGCAAAGACAAGGTATTATACTTACCTGAAAATTGGAACAAGATGCCTGATTTCGGGAAAAAGATAAAAGAAGATGAACTACACTTAATTCATTATAATATGTATAGAAAACCATGGCACTATGCAGATGTACCATATTCTAATGTGTTCTGGAGATATGCAAAAGAGACCAAATATTATGAACTACTTCAAGAAAACATGAAAAAATATTCTGAAAAAGAAAAGAAAGATGATATTGATGCCGGAGTAAAGCTAGTTAAGTATAGTGAAGAAATAATGACACAAGATATAAAATTTGTTGACATTATAGACAAAATATAAATAGATATACAAAAATAAATAAGTAAGGATAAAATAATATGGATAGGGATGAAGGAAGACTTAAGGTAATACAAAACATTAAAGAGGCAGTTAAAAGAGGAGCATTAAATAGTAAAGTCGAAATAAATGATCATATAGTAACAGAAGACGAAAGAGAAGAAAAGATTATTCATTTTGACAACCAAAGAAACAGCCCCATTAGACAATTCAAAAAGGCAATTGCAAGAAATATTGCAAACAGTTATACCAAAATATTTAATGTGGATACAGAAATAGAAGGAATAGAAAATATAAAGAATATAAAAGGTGGAGCAATAATTACATCTAATCATTTTAGCCCACAAGACAGCACAATTATTAGACACTTTACAAATAAAATTGGAAAAAGAAACCATTTAGATATTATTATAGAAGAAGAAAATATATTTATGGAAGGACAACTTGGATTTTTAATGAATAATTGTAGCACATTACCAATAAGCAAAAGTAAAGAATATATGTCTAAAAATTTAATGCCTGCAATAGGAAAGTTATTAAGTAAAAAAGATTTTATTCTTATATATCCAGAGGAACAAATGTGGTTTAACTATAGAAAAGTAAGACCACTTAAAATAGGAGCATACCACATTGCAAGTAAATTTAATGTCCCAGTAATTCCTTGTTTTATAGAAATAAGAGACAAAAAAGAGTATGATAGTAATGGATTCAAAAAGCTTAAATATATATTACATATTATGCCACCAATTTATCCTGAACTGGGAAAAGATATAAAAGAAAATAAATCAGAAATGTGTAAAAAGGATTATAAACTTAAAGTAGATATGTATGAAAAATGCTATGGAAAAAAGATGAATTATGAATTTGATGACACAGATATAGCAGGATTTTAACAAAACCAATATCAAACAGATATTTTTAGAACTTTTGTTTGACAAACAGTATTTTTTATGTTATAGTAGTCGTAGTTTGAATTTATTTTTATAGGAGGAATATATATGAATAAATCTGAAAGAGATGATAACGGATTAAATAAAAGAGAAAGAGCGATATTAAAGCATATACAAAAGGGTATATTAGTAAAAGGATATGCTCCATCTGTTAGGGAGCTTTGTAAAGCAGTTGGATTAAGTTCTACTGCTACTGTACAAGGATATCTAAATTCATTAGAAGAAAGAGGATACATAAAAAAAGAAAGTCAAAAAGGCAGAACGCTAAGGTTACTTAAAAATTCTAAAGGTGAAGAAATCTGTATCGATAAAGATGGATTAGGAACATCTAAGAAATTCTATACAAGTAGAGAAATGGTAAATGTACCTGTAATAGGAAAGATTACAGCTGGAATGCCAATATTGGCCGTTGAAAATATTACTGAAACTTTTCCAATTCCACTTGACTTTGTTGGAAATTCAGAAAGCTTTATGTTAACAGTACGAGGCGAAAGCATGATTGAAGCTGGAATATTAGATGGAGATTATATTTTAGTTAAAAGACAAAATACAGCAGAAAATGGAGAAATAGTTGTAGCTTTAATTGATGATGAAGCCACTGTAAAAACATTCTACAAAGAAAAGAACTATATAAGGTTGCAACCTGAAAATCACACAATGGATCCTATAATAGTACCTGATTGTCAGATACTTGGAAAAGTTGCGGGAGTATTCAGAAAAATATAATTAACTAATAAGGGGAAATAGGTTATGAGTAGATTAAAAACTTTTTTAAAATATTTTTTAGCATTTATTATAGTATACTTATTGGTAGATATATTTTCATATATGTCATTAAAATCGACATACCTAAAAAAGGAATTTAAACCAAATTTTGATACTCCTAAAATCGAAGTACAAGAATCAAAAGCAACAATAACAAATGGTTTACTAAATGCTAAAATGACGAATAATACAGACAACAAATTATTAAACAAGTATTTAAAATTGGACTTTTATAGTCCCAGAAAAGTGAATGTTGGTACAAAATATATAAAAATTAATGAACTTGAAAAAGATGAAACAATGGACTTTTCTTCAAAATATAATTTTGACAATGTTGATTATATTGAATGTTCTATTGTTGATGAAAAGGATGTACCTAAATTAGCAGATTTTTCATTTGATGATATTTCTAAAAACAAAACAAATTGGTTTATTCTACTTGGAGCAATTATATTGCTAATTGGTTAAAAAATATTTTTAGACAAATTGTATAGTGGATATTAAACTATAATATAAATATCTCACAATATAATTGGGGGATTGATATAAAGGTATAAAATAAAGAAGGTTTGATTTTACTCAACCTTCTTTCTATTTGCTAAATCTTGCCTTGAGAATAATTCATAGCAATGTCTACAAAGAGACAAATATTGTTTATCTCCGATAACAATATCAGTATCTTTTCCACCTTTATAATATGTAAAAACTGCATTTTCATTTTTACAATTATCGCAAATTGCACTTAACATAATAACATTATCAGCAATGCACAATAATTCAGCCATTTTTCCAAATGGTTTTTTTTCAGCAGTTAAATTTAAACCAGAAATAAAAAACTTTTTACCGTTATCAGCCATTTGCTCAATAGTTCTAACATTACCTTTTAAAAACTGAAATTCATCAATAAAATAAACATCAGCATCATACTTTTCTATATCAGATATCTTATTTATAGAAGTAGCAGGGATGTCTATACCGTTTCTTGAAGCAACTACATCTCTTTTGGCTCTTGTATCAATATTTGGTTTAAACATTTTAACCCTTTTACCTGCAATTAACTGTCTTTTGTATTCATTTAAAATTTCTTGTGTTTTTCCGCTTTTCATAGGACCAGAATATACATTTATGTCACCCATTTTTGTTCTCCTCTTATTTTTTTCCTTTTTTCGACTTACTTACCTATAATAATACATTATTAAAAAAGTATCAAGTAAAATTACGAAAAAAATATAAATGTTATTTTTGTAATAATATTGTAAAAAAACTATATAAATGGTAAAATAAGAATTAATTTATAGGAGGTAAATATTGATAGAACTCGAAAATATAGTTGGTAAAGAAAATGTAAAATATGATGAACCAATGTGCAAGCATACGAGCTTTAAAATTGGCGGAAATGCTGATATATACGTAACTGTAGATGATATTCATAAACTCGAAAAGATATTAAAAATAATAGACGAAAAAAAGATTCCAATTACGATAGTTGGAAATGGTACTAATTTATTAGTAAAGGACGAGGGAATCAGAGGAATAGTAATAAGATATATAGCAGAAGACTATGAAATAAATGAAGATAAAGATAATATATTTGTAGTAATAAGCTCAGGAATATTAAATGGAAAACTATCACAAATTTTACTAAAGCATGAAATATCTGGATTTGAATTTGGAGCAGGAATTCCTGGAACTATTGGTGGAGCTGTATTTATGAATGCTGGTGCATTTGGAAGCGAAATGAAAGATATTGTTAAAGAAACGACATATATTGACTTAAATGATAAAAAAATTTATAATATAAATACCGCTGAGCATAAATTTGAATATAGAAAAAGCATATTTGAAAATAAAAAGGCTATAATTTTAAATACAAAATTACAACTTAAAAACGATAAATATGAAAATATTAGAATAAAAATGGATGAATATAGAAAAAAAAGAATGGGATCTCAACCGCTTGATAAGCCGAGTGCTGGAAGTACTTTTAAAAGAGGAAACGATTTTATTACTGCAAAACTTATAGATGAGGCTGGATTAAAAGGCTACAAAATTGGAGGAGCAAAAGTATCAGATAAGCATGCTGGATTTATAATAAATGATGGAAATGCAACAGCGAATGATGTAATTAAACTAATAAAATATGTTCAAAACAAAATATTTAATGAATACGGAAAAAATATTGAAACAGAAGTGAGGATTTTAGGATAATGAAAGGTTTTTTTAGATGGTTTAAATCAAATGCTAAAATGAAGAGATGGATATTGTTAATACTTATAGGAATAGTACTTATTTGCTATGGAATTGCAAACATTATTGACTACAAAACTTTGCAGGTAACAGATATTATTAAAATTGTTATTTCTTTTGTATTTGGATTTGTTGCAATAGTTTTTGGAATAGTATATATGCAAAAAAGAATGCTTGAAGTACTAGTTGAAGAAAGTGATACTAGGAAAGAAACAAATAATGTAAACACATTGATTTTTAATAAAAAGGTTTATAATCAAGGACCTAAAATAGTTGTTATTGGTGGTGGAAGTGGTCTGAATACTGTTCTAAGAGGTTTAAAAAACTATACAGACAACATTACAGCAATAGTAACAGTTTCTGACTATGGAGAAACTCCAACAGATTCAAGAAAAGCACTTCAAATATTACCACTAAGTGATATTAAGGAAAGCTTAGTTGCACTATCTTATGATGAACCTAAAATGGAACAACTAATGAACTTTAAATTTGATGACGGAAAATTAAATAAATTATCTTTTGGTGACATTTATTTTCTAGCAATGAACAATATTTCTGGAAATTTCTCAAAATCAATAGAAAATTCAACAGGTGTTTTAAATATGACAGGAAAAGTTTTGCCAGTTACATTAGAAGAAATAAATATTTGTGCAGAGCTTGATGATGGTACAGTCATTGAAAATAGGGATAGTATTCCAGAAATAGTTAGCCAAACTACACATAAAATAAATAGAATATTTATAAAGCCAACAAATTGCAAGCCTGCACCAGGTGTTATTGAAGCAATAAAAGAGGCAGATGCAATAGTTATAGGACCTGGTAGTTTATATACAAATGTTATTCCAAATTTATTAGTAAATGGAATTGCTAGAGCAATAAAAGAATCTAAAGCAATAAAGGTTTACGTTAGCAACATAATGACTGAAATGGGACAAACTGACGAATACAAATTGTCAGATCACATTAAAGCGATTACAGATTATGTTGGTGAAGGAATAATAAATTATTGCATTTATGACACTGGGGAAATTGTTCCAGAATTTATACATAAATATAACTTAAAAGGTGCAGATATAGTATTACCAGATATAAATAAGGCAAAATCTCTAGGCGTTAAACTAATTCAAAGAAATCTATCTAAAATAGACGGAGACTCTATAAGACATGATCAGGATGTAATTGCTTCGACAATTATTCAGCTAGTATGTGATGAATTAGAGTTCGAAGATATGCAAAATGATAGTCAATATATGAAGCTAAATTCTAAATTAAAAGAAACTAAAAGAGAAATTAGAAAACGTGAAAAAGCAGAAAAAAAATTCAGAGAATCGGGGAAAAAGCCTTTTGAGAGAAAAGAAAAAGGAAATAATAGCAAATTTAAAAATAAGTATAATGAGAGAATTCAATCAATTAAGGAAAGTGATATTGATAATAGATATACTAGAATTATAAAATCTGAAAAAAATAATGCACAAGAGTTATTTGATGCTGTTGCACAAATCGGAATTAAAAAGAACAATGCAAGTGACAAACCAAATAAAAAAACAAAAAGTAGACTAAAAAAATAATAAATATTAGGAGATAAACTAATGAGAGAATGGATAATTACAAATGGAATTGGAGGATATGCGTCTTCAACAGATTTTGGAGGAATGAATACCAGAAAGTATCATGGACTTCTTATTGGAGCCAATAATCCACCAGAACAAAGAAACTTGATATTGTCGAAATTGGATGAAAGTATTGAAATAAATGACAAAAAATATAACTTGTATACAAATGATTCAAATAACACAATATCTGATGGATATAAGTATCAGTTAAGTTTTCAAAAAGATATAATACCTATTTATACATATAAAGTACAAAATGTTCTAATAGAAAAATCAATCTGTATGATATATGGTAAGAATGCGGTAGCTGTTATTTATAAAATAATGAATCAAAAAGCTAAAACAAAATTTAGCATAACTCCAATAATAAACTTTAAAGATTTTCATTCTATATCTAAAAAATTAAAATTTAGATATGTACAGAAAATAGATAAAGATAAACTGCAGATAGATTGGGGAGATAATAAGAAAATCAATATAGGAGTAAAAGGAAGCTCCTATATTGAACATATTGATGATATATTTTATGAGATGCATTATAAAAAAGAAGAAGAACGTGGATTTGATGCAGAAGAAAACCATGCTGTACCAGGTACTTTTGAGATAGAATTAAAACCTAATGAAGATAAGATAATTACATTTATCTGTTCTTTAGACAACAAAGATACAGGAATAAGTTTTGAGGACATAAATAAAATTGATGGAGAAAAAGTAATAGAGTCTGAAGTTAGCAGAATCAATAGACAAATAGAAAAATCAGAACTATTAAAAAATACTCCTAAAGATAAAGATGATGCTGAGCAATATATTGACTTGGTAAGAAAATATATAATAGCATCAGACAGTTTTATAGTGCTAAGGAAACAAACTAAATTACACACTATAATTGCAGGATATCCTTGGTTTTTGGACTGGGGAAGAGATGCTTTTATCTCGTTTGAGGGATTATTACTATTGTCAAAAAGATACGATATTGCAAAAGAAGTTTTATTAACATTCACAAATAAAATAAAAAAAGGTTTAGTACCAAATGGTTTTTCAGAATATGACGGTAAACCATTATACAATAGTGTAGATTCATCTTTACTACTTTTTGAAGCAGTTAATAAATATTTAAAGTATACTAATGACTTTGAATTTGTTAAGGAAAATCTTTATGAAAAACTAAAAATGATAATTGATAAATACATTGATGGAATCAAATTAGATGGAAATAATATTTATTTGGATGATAGAGACTATTTAATAGTATCTGGAACTTATGAAACACAAAATACATGGATGGATGCAAAGGTTGACGGTAAGCCAGTTACTCCTAGAAATGGGAAAGTGGTTGAAATAAATGCAATGTGGTACAATGCATTAAAAGTAATGCAATATATAGAAGCACATTACAATAAAATAGCTAAGCAAATTGAATATGCATATATTGCGAAAAGATGCAAAAAAAGTTTTCAAAAATATTTTTATAATAAAGATGAAAGGTGCTTGTTTGATGTCATAGGTGATGACTCAATTAGACCAAATCAAATATTTGCATTAAGTTTGTCATACCCTATACTAGATTGTAAAAATCATATTGCAAAAGAAACTTTTATTACAGTAACACAAAAGCTATTAAACAAATATGGACTTAAAACACTAGATTCAGACAATATCAAATATTCACCAGAGTATAAAGGAAATCCAAAACAAAGAGATATGATTTATCATCAAGGAGTCACATGGCCTTGGTTACTTGGACCTTATTATAATGCTTTAAATAATCTAATCAAAGAAGAAGAAAATCTGGAATATAAAAATAATTTAAAAAGAACAATGATGGATTTTAAAATAAATATAGCCAATGTCTTTATCAAAGAAATGGAAACAGGAAATACTGTAAATGGAATTTGCGAACTTTATGATTCGGTAGATTATGATAATTCAGAAGATATAAATATAGGCAAAGGTGCGTTTATGCAAGCATGGAGTATTTCAGAAATATTTAGAATTTTATTGGATAAGTAAGGAGGAAAATTTGATTTTTTTATTATATGGAGAAGATGAATATTTAAAAGAAGAATATCTAAGGAAAATTAAAAAGAACTTTGGAGAATTGCAACTTGGAATAAATTATATTCAGATAGATGAAAATAATATTCAAAATATAATATCTGATATCGAAACTCCTTCTTTTGGATTTGAAAAAAAGTTAATTATAGTAAAAAATTGTGACTTATTCAAAAAGAAAAGCATATTAGCGGATAATATATCAGAATACATTGAAAACAATGTATTGTCAAACATAGAATTAGTATTTATTCAAAACGATATTGAAAAAAATAATTTATTTAATTGCATCTCAAAAACAGGAACAATAAAACAATTTGATGAACAAAAAATGCCACAATTGATTCAAAAAGTAAAATCTATATGCAGTGCTTATGAGATAAATATTAAAGAAAATACAGCACAATACTTTATTGAAGTATGTGGATGTAATATGCAAGACATTATAAATGAAATACGTAAATTGATCGAGTTCGTTGGTAAAGGTGGAGAAATAAAAAAAGAAAATATTGACTTACTAACAATAAAGAAAACTGAAAGTATAATTTTTGATTTAACAGATAACTTAGGCAAAAAGAATATCAAAAAAGCTATTGAAGTATTACACAATTTAGTATATTCTAAAGAACCAATTCAAAGAATATTAGTGATGTTATATGGACATTTTAAAAAGCTATATATTGTTAGTTTAAGTAATGGTCAAAATATTACAGCGAATTTAAAATTGAAGCCAAGTCAGTCATTTCTCGTAAACAAATATATAGCACAAGCTAAGACTTTTAGTGAAATAGAAATAAGAAATCTATTAGAAGCATTTATTAAACTAGATGAAGATTCTAAAAATGGAAATATCGATTTAAATGTTGGATTAGAAGCAGTATTATGTAATTACTGTCATAACTAATTATACAAAATGTTTAAAACAAATTTTAAAATAAGAATAATGCTCTGAATTTTTAGCATAATAGTAATGTTAGAAATTGTGGAGGTTAATATGTTTGATTTTAGAACCGATTTAGCTGATGAAAGAACGGAAATTTGTAAAAAGCAAGTTGAAAATGGTAAAATAGATGGAATTGAATCTATAAATAATGTTATTTCTGATAAAATTGAAATAAATATTGTAAAAGTTTTAAATGAAGAAGGTAGTAAAAAAATTCAGAAAAGAATTGGAACGTATACCACAATAAATATAAAGAATATCGAAATAATAACTAAAGATGAAATCGAAGAAGCAAGTAAACTTGTATCAAAAGAACTTCAAAATCTAATAACAGATCAAAAGCCTATTTTAATCGTCGGTTTAGGAAATGAAGATACTACAGCAGATTCACTCCGGACCAAAAGTTATTAAAAATTTGGAAATAACAAGGCATATAATAAAATATAAGCCAGAATTACTTCCGAGTGGAACAAGAGAAGTTAGTGCAATAGCACCAGGAGTTTTAGGCACAACGGGTATCGAAACTCAGGAAATTCTTAAAGGATTAGTTAAAAGGCTAAATTTGGGAACAATAATTGTTATAGATGCGCTCGCATCAAATGATATATCAAGACTATTAAAAACGATCCAAATATGTGATACTGGAATTGTTCCTGGAGGGGGAGTAGATAATAGAAGAAAAGAAATAAGTTTTGAAACAATGGGAGTTCCAGTTATCGCAGTGGGTGTTCCAACAATAGTTGAAGCTGCAACAATAGTTGCTAATAGTATAGATATAATGTCAAAACAGTTTGAAGAATTTAAATTCTTGGAAGGCTCAAGTTATTCTGAAAAGTATAAACTTATAAAGATGGTTTTAGAACCATCAAAATATAACTTAGCAGTAATGCCAAAAGAAATTGATGATTTAGTAGACAATATGAAAGAAATAATTTCAGGAGGAATCAATAAAATAGACAAAAACTAAAATGAACATAAAAAAATTGCAATCTCATTAAAAGAAATTGCAATTTTTGTATATCTTTAGAGTTATAAAATAGATGATTAGCTTAAAAGTTTAATAATTATAGGTTATTTCAAAGCTAAAATTATGTCAAGTATAATTATATGAATAGGGTAAAATATATAAAAAAAATATTTTAATGATGGTCCTTTTTTATTATTATAAAGTAACATAAAAAACAAAGGAATGATTGTAAAAAATATTTCCCAAATTAGTATATTAAGTGGAATTATAGTAAAGTAGGGAATAAATCTAATTATACATAAAATAGGATATAAAACTATAAAAAGAATTTTATTATTCATATTATAAAAAATATAAATAAACAATACTAGAATAACTCCCCAAGCTTGGTAATCAACATTTAATAATTGAGCAAATGCAGTCAACGCAATAATACATATAAGCTTAATAAAATAATTTAAATTACAATCATAAATCTTTAAAACAAGAACTCCAATAACTAATGTAAAAAACACATTCAATATATTATAACTTTGAGTAAAGCTATAGCACATAATCCCAAATGGAATTTGAGATATAAGGGCAAATATAAACAAACGTAAACAATACTTACTAAAATTCCTAGTATGCTGATATCCTATCACCAATTGAAAAGCAAATAGGGGAAAAGCAATTCTTCCAATAATATTTAGAATACTTAAATGACCAACTAAAACATCACCGGAATGATCCATAAGCATAGTAACAATTGCAATTATTTTTATAATAAAACTAGACATTTTTTCTCCTATTATCTTTCAAAATTATTATTTAGTATCTTTTAAATACTCTAAAAATGGAATTTTATTCAACTTAATAGTCAAATCGTTTAAATAAGAAAGTTTATTTTCAGAACCTTCATTAGATTTTTTAAATGAAATACTATAACTGCATAAACATTGTATATATGTTTTAAAACGCTTATTAACTTCATAAGAACCATATTTACCATCTCCTAGAATAGGAAGACCTGCAAAAGCCAAATGTGCTCTTATTTGATGAGTTTTTCCAGTATGCAATGTAACATCTAGCAAAGATAAATTTTTTTCTTTGTTTTCATCTATCAAACAATATGAAGTTTGAATTTTAGAATATCCTTTCTTAGGTTCTTTTGAAATATAAACTACGGCCTTTTTGCTATCCTTAAATAGATATGCATTTAATGTTGCATTAGATTTAGGAATTCCATAACAACATGCAATATAATGCTTCTCCAATTCACAGTTTTTAAATTTTTCTATCATTATATTTAATGACTCTTCGTTCTTTGCAAAAATAACTAATCCAGTTGTATTTCTATCTATCCTATGGCATGGTTCTAAATATTCATATTTGCATTTAACAATGGATGAAAGAGAAGAAGAGCCTTCAACTTCCATGTCGGCAGGTTTATTAAAAATTACAATATTTTCATCTTCATATACAGTTGCAATTTCCACTTTTTTTGAAAATCCATTTAATAAATCATCAGTTATATAAACTTCAACCACATCATCATAATGTACACTAAGATTTTCACTAATTCTTTTACCATTTATTTTTATATCTTTCTTTCGCAATGCTTTATATACATTATTTATATTAAGCTTTGGATAAACAGAAGTAAGGAATGTTCCTATCTTCTTCCCATCATCTTTATATTCAACTGTTATCTTTTTCATAAATTCTCCTAGCAAGTCTAAAACAGACTTTAATCATAATATATACATTATACATTTTTTTTGAAAAATTTTCAACAAA
>CAZDPV010000011.1:0-37570 GCA_964507565.1 uncultured Clostridium sp. | reverse complement strand
TATACATATAAAAATAATATTCAAAAATATTGACAAACGTACAAATATAATATAAGATACAAACAAAAGTTCTTCATTAAGAATAAATATGAAAGGAGTGATAATAATTGAATAATATAGAAAATTTAAAAGATCTAATTATATATCAAAGTCAAAATAATGAAAATATTTCAGTAGAAGTTTTATATAATGAGGAAAATTTTTGGTTAACTCAAAAATCAATGTCTAAATTATTCAATGTAGCTGAAAATAATATTACATATCACTTAAAGAACATTTTTAAAATAGGAGAATTAACAGAAGATTCAGTTACTCAAAAAATTAGAGTAACTGCTTTAGACGGAAAAAACTATAATACAAATTTTTATAGTTTAGATGCAATTATAGCCGTAGGATACAGAGTAAACTCAAAAGAGGCTACCGACTTTAGAATATGGGCAACAAAAACTTTAAAAGAATATATAAAAAAAGGGTTTGTTATTAATAGTGAAATGTTAAAAAATGGACCAAAATTTGGAAAAGATTACTTTGATGAATTATTGGTTAAGATAAAAGAAATTAGAGCAAGTGAAAGGAGATTTTATCAAAAAATAACTGATATATACAAGGAATGTAGTTTTGACTATGATAAAAATAGTGAAACAACACAAGAATTTTATAAAAATGTTCAAAACAAATTACATTATGCAATTACTGGTATGACAGCACCTGAAGTTATTTACAATAGGGTTAGTAGTAAAAAGAAAAATATGGGATTAACAACTTGGAAAAATGCACCAGACGGTAAAATACTTGAAACAGACGTAACAATAGCTAAAAATTATTTATCACAAGAAGAAATTACAGAGTTAAATAATTTAGTATCAATGTATCTTGATTATGCAGAAAGACAAGTAAAACTTGGTAAGATTATTTCAATGAAAGAATGGAAGGATAAGCTAGAATTGTTTTTAAAAATAAATGAATATAACAGTTTAAAAGATAATGGAAAAATACAAAGGGAAATAGCAGCTAAATTAGCTCTAGATGAATATAAGAAATATAGAAAAGTTCAAGATAAAAATTATATGTCAGACTTTGATGAATTAATAACAGAAACTAAAAATTTAAAGAACATTTAAAGAACAAATTACAGTATGCCAAAAGTACTGCAATAGTACTGCAATGCCAAATGATTATAATCCAAGAGAAGCTTAAGTTTAAATATATAATGAATAAAGAAAATTAAAAGGTAAAAAATAAGATGAAAGAGTGAATAAAATGAAGTATAAAGTAATTATTGAGGAGACTATAACGCAGGATTTTGATATTGAAGCAAGTAGTTTAAAGGATGCAAAAGAAAAAACAATAAAAGGATATAAAGAAGACAAGTTCGTTTTAGAACCAGGAGATGTGCAAAATAAGCGAATTGGTGTATTTGATTGTAATAATAACAAAGAAATTATATGGGAAGAATTTTAAATATGGAGATATATTTTAATCAGGATGTAGCAATAAATTATAAAAGTACTCCGCAAAAAATTAGAGTTATGAGTGAATTGTGGGCTAAAAATAATATGTATTGTCCATGTTGTGGTAACTCAATATTAACAAAATTTGAAAACAATAAACCAGTTGCTGATTTTTATTGTAGAAATTGTGGAGAAATATTTGAGCTTAAAAGTAAGAATGGAAATATTGGTAGGAAAATTAATGATGGTGCTTACGAAACAGCAATAAAAAGAATATCAAGTAATGAAAATCCAAACTTATTTGTTTTACAATATAATAAATATAAGGTAGTTAATTTTCAAATTATTCCTAAATATTTTTTTACACCTGAGATAATTGAAAGTAGAAAACCACTTTCTTTAACTGCAAAAAGAGCAGGATGGAAAGGTTGTAACATAGTTTATGGTAATATTCCTATACAAGGTAAAATTTTTATTATTAAAGATCAAATAATTCAAGATAAAAGATTAGTTGTAAATGAATTTAAGGAATCAAATAAACTATATATAAATAATATTCAAAAAAGAGGATGGCTATTAGATACATTATTTTGCATAAATCTTTTAAAGAAGGATATTTTTACATTAAATGATATGTATAAATTTGAAAATAAATTAAAAGAAAAGTACGAAAAAAATAATAATATTAAACCTAAAATAAGACAGCAACTTTAATTATTAAGAGATAAAGGATATATTGAATTTATAGGTAATGGAGTTTATCAGAAAGTAAAATCAAAATAGAAAAATTAATTAAAATTTAAATGATTGTAAGAGTCATAATAACTATTGTATATGTAATTCAACTATTTTAATTTGCATTTTAAATTATAGGGCTTCAAAAGCGTCTATACAACAATGGGAAAAATGTTAAAAGGATTATATGCAAAAAATAATAACGATAATCCGTATACTATAAAATCACATAACTTATTAGCTTTAGCCGAAAAATGCAATTTGGATTTAACAGATAGACAAATTCAAAAATTGCAAATAATCACGCAATTTAATATAAGTGCAAGATATGATGACTATAAAGAAGAATTTAAGAAAAAATGTACTGATGAATATACATCTGAACAAGTAAAAAATATTGAGGCGGTACGAATATGGTTAAAAGAACTATTGACAAAGATATAATGAAATCTATAAAAAAATATATAAAAAAAATTAGTCAATATTATAAAGTAGATACAATAATATTGTTTGGTTCATATGCTAAAGGAACTGAAAATAGCGATATAGATATTGCAATTATTTCTAGTGATTTTAATGATATTATTGAAGATGGTGCTAAATTAATTGGGTATACGTGGAAGATTGATACAAGAATTGAACCACATCCAATATCAGCAGAAGATTATAAAAAAATAACTAATCCTTTTATTAAAGAGATTGTTGATACTGGAATAAAAGTAGCATAAAAAGTACCGCAATAGTACTGCAATGCCAAAGGAGTTATATGAACTTAAAAAGTGCTAAAAGAAGTCTAAGTAATAAATTAATGATTTATTGAAATGCCTGTAATTCGAGAAATGCTTAAGTTTAAATAAAAAAAGAATAAAAAAGCATAAAAGTCAAATTAGGAAAATCAATTTTTTAGAGCCAAAGTTGAACAAAAAATTAGTGAAAAAACATCTTGAGAAAATCTTATAGATAATATGCAATAATGATATAATCATAAAAATAGTAAGTTGTCGCTGAGGTTAGATTTTTAAATATAGATAAAAAAATAAAATGCAATGTGAGTATATTAGTTTTTGATATGCTCATTTTTATTAATTTATTATAAAAGACTAGTTTATATAAATCACTCTCATATTTCAAAATTATGTAAACCAAACAAAATATTATATAATATAGTTATAATTCTATATATTGCGAGATATAAAATAATTTAAAAGTATGGGAGGTAATTATTATGAGAGAATTATTTGTAGAAAAAGTGATTGATACAACAGAAAGTTTTTTAGACAATAACCAAAGAATAGAATTAAAAAATATACTTACAGAAATATGCTTAAATTATCAAATTGAAATAATAGAACAAACTAAAAAGCAAGAAATACAAAAGAATAATACATATATATTAAATAAATTTATATCAGCTAAAGAGATTGAAGGTTGCTCAACAAGAACTTTAAATTACTATAAAGATAATATAAATAAAATGCTTGATACTGTAAATCTTCCAATAAATAAAATTACTACTGAAACATTAAGAAGCTATTTGTCAGATTATAAAAGTAATTCAAATGCAGGTATGGTAACAATAGATAATATACGAAGAACATTATCAAGTTTCTTTGCTTGGCTAGAAAATGAAGATTATATTGTTAAGAGTCCAGTTAGAAGAATACACAAAGTTAAAACAACCAGAAAAGTAAAGGAAACACTAACAGATGAAAATTTAGAAAAATTACGAGATACTTGTTTAAATGTCAGAGATTTAGCAATGCTAGAACTATTGATTTCAAGTGGTATGAGAGTTGGAGAACTTACTAGATTAAATATATCTGATATCAATTTTCAGGAAAGAAGTTGTATTGTTTTAGGCAAAGGAAATAGTGAAAGAGAAGTATATTTTAGTGCTAAAAGTAAAATGTATATTGAAAAATATTTAGAAACAAGAGTTGATGATAATGAAGCATTATTCGTATCTCTTATAAAACCATATCATAGATTAGGAATATCAGGAATTGAAATTATAATAAGAAATTTAGGAAAAAGTGCAAATATAAACAAAGTATATCCACACAAATTTAGAAGAAAAATGGCAACAATGGCAATTGATAAAGGTATGCCAATAGAACAAGTACAAAAATTATTAGGACATATAAAAATAGATACAACTATGGAGTATGCAATGGTAAATCAAAATAATGTCAAAAATTCACATAGGAAATATATTACATAAATGTAGCAGTGTTAAATTATTATAGTATCATAAGAGTGTATTTTAATATAGGATTTATAATTTGAAAACATAGACAAATGAGGAAAAATGTAATATAATGGTAACAATAATTTTGAAAGGAGATTGTGATTATGCTAGTAATTTTAGAAGGACTAGATAACACAGGAAAAACTACTATTGCAAAAATGTTAATGCAATATTATAAGATATAAGGGAAAAATGCAATTTTGGCTAAAGAATTAAGTACGCCAGTCGGAGAGCAAATAAAGCAATTATCCAAAGAAGGAAAATTAACACCAGAGTTAAAATCATATTTGTTTCCAGCAGATAGAAGATTGCTACTAGATGGACTAGGAGAAATAAAGAAAGATGACATTGTTATTTTTGATAGATATGTACCATCTGCTATTGCTTATAGAATGGCGGATGGTATTGATAAAGAGTGGGTTCAAGAAATTAACAAAAACTTTCCTAAACATGATTTAGGTTTCTATATAGACATAACACCTGATGAATCTATTAAAAGAAATTCAGATCAAAAATTCAACATAATATATTCATATGAACATTTAGACAGAGTAAGAAAAGCATATAAAAGTATATTGGATGAATATTCTCTTGAGCAAATAAATGGCAGCCAAAGTATTAACGATATTTTTAAACATATTGCTGGAAGAATAAATAATAAAATGAAAGAAAAAGAAGATATAGAGAGGTGATAAAAATGGTAGATTTAGGGAAAATTCAAAAGGAGATATATCAAAATAAAATAGATAAAGGATTTAACATTACAGATGTTAATAAAGAATTTTGCTTAACATATGGTGAAGTATCTGAGGCATATGAAGCATGGAGAAAAAAGAAAAATGACTTAGGAGAAGAACTTGCTGATGTTGCAATCTATTTGTTAGGATTATCAGAGATTCTAAAGATTGATTTAGAAGATGAAATACTAAAAAAAGTTTATAAAAACGAAAAAAGAGAATATAAAATTATTGATGGTGTAAATACTAGGGTAAAAGAATATGAAAAAAAATAATATATATTTAGCTACAAAACTATTTAGTTTTTATGACAGATATGCTTCAACAAATATGTATAATGCTATTTCAAGGAGTAAAAAATATAAAGATGAAAAAATTTATTTACCATTTAGAGATAGCAATATGAGAGTAAGTAATATAGGAAATGTTTCTAAAAATATCTTTGATGCAGATATAAATTCATTGAAGAATACAGATATATTTATTTGTAGAGTTGATGGATTATCATTTGATGCAGGAATAGGTTTTGAACTAGGGTATTGTCTAGGAAAAGGATGTTTACTATATGTATTTAGTACAGACTTTATTAGAACAAAGATTATTGAACGTAAATTTACAATTACAAATATTGTTAATAAAATAGCCAATTCATTTTACTATGAATATAAAAATATAGCTAATTTAAGTTATGAAGATAATTTGAAAGAGAATATTAATGAATTTACAAAATTTGTGACAGATAAAATTGATAAATATGATTTGAGATTTAAAAATAAAAGCATAAATAATAAACAATATGATGTCGTTATAGATTTTTGTGGGCAGAAGTACCAATGGAATGAACTTATTCTAAACTCAATTGTAACAGAATTAAAAAAGAATGGTATTACTTATTGGATAAGCGATAGATATAAAATTGATTATAATTTTGAAGAAGATATTTCAGCTTTAGATAATTGTAAAATTTATTTAACTTGCTTTGATGAAAATGAACCTGATTTTGATTCATGTATCTTACAAGGATATGCTTATTATAAAAATAAATATATAGTTGGCTATGAATCAAATAACATTACATACTTTGTAGAGGGTGGACAAGCTATGGGGGTCAACTTAATGGTTGAGCAATCGTGCGATATAATATTAAAATCATATACAGAAATTGTTGATAAAATAATGGAGTTTAAAAATGAAAAAGAAAAGTAATTTAGATATATTAATGATAATGTTTGGTTTTACATTTTTCTCTGGCAGTATGCTTATAGGACAAAAATTATCATCAAGTGTAGAATTTTCGGACTTTATAGTTTGCATACTAATTGGTGGTACTATATTAGGCATATTCGGGGGAGTGCTAGGATATATTGGTGGCGAAAACGGGCAAAAACATGAATGAATTATCACATATGTCGTTTGGCAGAAAAGGCTCATATTTACCATCATTACTTGTGGGAATAACTCAAACTGGTTGATATGGTGTAGGAATATCAATGTTTGCAGTACCTGCTGCAAATCTAATTTTTCCTAATAACATATTTGCGTTATATTCGTTAATAATATTGTTTGGTGCTTTTATGACTATATCAACTTATATTGGAATAGAGTCGATTACTAAAGTAAGTTATTTAGCAGTAATTGTCATTCTACTATTTGGATTTATATCTATATTTTATGCAATCAATAAACAACCAATAGATATAATAAACGCATTTGGAAGTGGAGAAAAATTCAACATACTAATAGGATTGCAAATGGTAATCGGCTCATATATTAGTGGGGCTATCACAACACCAAACTTTTCCAAGTACGGTAAGAATCCTAAATTCATAGCTATAATATGCTTTTGTGCTTTTTTATTTGGAAATGGACTAATGATTATATTTGGTGCATCTAGTAATATATTAGTAGGTGGAAGCGATATTTTTAATATATTTACATATTTTGGATTTGAAATTATAGGAATAATTGTTCTGGGATTGAATATTTGGTCATCATGTGATAATGGATTATACTCCGCAGGACTGGAATTTGAAAATATATTTAAAATTAATCATAAGAAAATTGTATTATTTATAGGACTTGTAAGTACAGTATTTTCTTATTATTTATGTCAATTATGAATTACGCACTTCCGCCAATTGGAGTAATATTAATTTTAAATTATTTAACAAAGAAAGATTATTCAAATAAAAATATAAATGCAGTAAATTGTGTAGCTGTTGTTGGAGGAGGAATATCGGCTTACCTTTTGAAATTTGGAATAGCTTCGATAAATGCAATTGTAGTTACAAGTTTGATAGCAATTGTTGGAAATTATATTAATAATAAAATAATTAATAAAGGTGGTAATAATAGTTATGGAAATAAGTGAATTAAATTCGGAATATGATAAATTACAATTACAATATGGAGCAAAGGAATTAAAATCAATATATAATGGAGGTTGTACTGCTAATCCTGACTTTTGCTTTGTATTTATGAATCCTACTGGAAAAAATATTGCATCAGATCCAAATTGGAAAGGAAGAAGATCACCATGGATTGGAACAAAAAATATATGGAAATTGTTTTTTAAAATAGGGTTACTTGATGAAGAATTGTATAAGGATATTATGAACAAAAAACCACAGGATTGGGATGAAGAAGTTGCAGATTTAGTATATGCTGATGTTGAAAAACACAAATGTTTTATAACTAATTTAGGAAAATGTACACAAATAGATGCTAGGGTATTGCCAAATTCAGTTTATAGTCAATATTTAGATTTATTATGTAAGGAAATCGAAATAATTAATCCTAAGACAATTATAACTCTTGGAAATCAAGTAAGTTCTATTGTATTGAATAAGAGTGTATCAGTATCTCAATGTAGAAAACAAAGTTTTTTAAAGAATATATCAGGTAAGGAGTATAAAGTATATCCAGTTTATTATCCAATTGGAAATGGAATGATGAACATAGACCAAGCAATTGAAGACTTGAATTTTATTATAGAAACTAATACAAAAAGTAGAAAAGATATTGATGATTGCGAAAGATAATCATCCCTACAAATTAATGATTTATTGAAATGCCTGTAATTCGAGAAATGCTTAAGTTTAAAAAAAGCATAAAAGTCAAATTAAGAAAATCAATTTTTTAGAGCCAAAGTTGAACAAAAAATTAGTGAAAAAACATCTTGAGAAAATCTTATAGATAATATGCAATAATGATATAATCATAAAAATAGTAAGTTGTTGAAAGGAATAAAGAAAGTATTATGGAAAATGAAATTGTTTTTGTAACACACAATATTGGAAAAATAAAATCAGCTGAAAAATATTTTAAAAATCTAAAATTTACAACATATAACTATGAATTAGATGAACCTAGAAGTGATAGTATAAAAGAAATAGCAACTGCGAAAGTAAAGCAAGCGTATGAGCTAGTGAAAAAACCATGTTTAGCATTAGACACAGATTTTAGAATTGATGAATTAAATGGTTTTCCGAGAGCATTTGTAAATTTTTCATTAGATACTATTGGAATAAATGGAATTTTAAAACTAATGGAAAACAAGGAAAATAGAAAATGTGCATTTAATGAATGCTTGGCATATAATGATGGAAAAGATATATATTATTTTTATGGAAAACATCCACGGGAATATATCAACTAAAATCCAAGGACAAGATAGGGAAGAAAAATGGTCTGATTTGTGGTATATATTTAAGCCTAATGGATTTGATAAAACATTAGCTGAAATGGACTCAAAAGAAAGAGAAGATAGAAGAAAAATTGATGGTTCTGTGCAAGCAATGCAAAAATTTGCAAAATGGTATGAAAAAAATAGTTGAAGGCAACACTTACAAATTAAATACATACTAAAAGATATTATTTCTTTTAGTATGTATTTTGTTATTCAATTACAGGAGCAATAAAATTTTCAATTGCATCTCTCAATTTGGGATTTTTTATAACAAAATGAATTGCAGGATTAGTTTCTTTTGAAAGCATAACCCAATCACCTTCTTGTATAAAAATTTGAATATTCCTAAAAGCATTTTTATTACTAGTGATTATATTAAAATTCTTATTCTTTTCCGCGAATTCTTTATATAGGTTTAAATGCTCACAATATTGCTCATACGTATAACTTATTATATTTTCATAAAACATACCGGAAAGAGATAAATTTACTGGATGATTTTCAAATTCTTCTTTAGATAATTCCGTGATTTCATTAGTTATGATACTATGATTTAACATTGTCGTTACAATATTAAGCTGTTCGTCAGCAAACTTTATTATTTTATTCTGATCATCACTAGATATAGAATTATTCTTTAATATATTTAATAATATTTTTTTAGGTAAAACAAAAATTGGTGGAGCAGATAGTATTGCTCTACGATTGCATTTTTTTTCTATATTGCTATTTATAAATACTTTATATAAATTGGCAGAGTCATTGCGATATATTTCCATAAGAGGTTTTGCTTTATTTAATAAGCATTTTGCTTTTTGCTTATAATAATTGACTTCTTCTTTGTTATTAGTTAAGTAATATTTTCCATCATTATGAAAGTCTTTAATACATTCTCCTGCGAGAGCAACACTCCCAGAAACATAATTAAAGTGACAATAGGTATTACTTATGCTACCTGGTAAATAGAATGGAGATACCTGACCTGTCATATAAATAGGAATCCAACTTTCAAAACCTACCATTAGCTCTTGAAAAGGCCTGTCTAAATTATGTATCATGTTAAGGTGTAATCCTTTTTTTAAAGTCATAGCGATAGCAAACATCCATTTTTTTCCGAAATCAACATCTTCCGCCATATCTTCCATTGGCATATCGCTACACATAAGCATGGGTTCAGTTGATTTTGAAAGAACAGTTGCTTTAAAAAAGTCAAGTTCTCCTTTTTTCATTTCCTCAATACCATAATAGTTTTTAGAAGAAGGAAAATGAAAAGGAAATGTAGGAACTTTTAATTGATCAAAATGAATTATTCGTATGTATTCATCTAAATTAAAATCATCTAATTTCTTTAAAAAATCATCAACATAATTAGGACTACTATGAGTACCGGAATAAAACCATTTCGTAAGTTTGTCAACATAAACAGAATTATCATTTAAATCTTTTAAGCTACAATTAGTTAAATTAGCAATAATATTTTTATATGTATCAGCTTGATATTTACGCATAACAAAGCGACAAACTGAATCAATAAATAAATTTACATCAGCAGGACGCCTTTCACCGTTGCGGATACGAGAAAGATAAGAAGCATCAAAACTTAAACTTCTAGCCATTTCAGCCATATTAATATTTAATAAAGTAATTAATTCATTAAAATTATTACTTAATTGCTGATAAAATTCATTAGATTTACCTTCTAAAAGATTATTTAATGTTTCATAAACTTTTTTCCTATCAATATTAGAGATTCCATTTTTTAAAGCAAGACTTTCAATTCCAGTTGATAATTTATTTAATTGTTCACTATCTTTACTCGGAGTTCTATCTCCACTACGATACCTACTAATAACAGCAGTTGACAAAGTGGAAGATTTTGAAAGGTCTTTTGCAGAGCATTTGATTATCTTGATATACTCATTTAATTGTTCACTAAAATTCATAATATACACCATTCCTTATAAACTTTATTATACTATACCATAGAAAGTTATAAAAAACAATTTCCTAAAAAGTCAATGACAATTAAGGTAACATACACACTAAATGAAAATATTATTATATAATACACGTAAGTTTAAATAGTATAAAAATTATCTTAGGAGGAGAAAGTATGAAAGAAAAGAAAAAATTTAAAACTATGATAGGACTGATATGCTTAATATTCTTATTAGCGACATTTTGTTTTAGTTCTATTCAAAGTGCAGTATTTGCAGTAAGTGAAGTTACTTGCGAATTTAGAAATGGAACATTAAATAACGGGAGTGTTGATTACACAATAAGTGGTCAAACTATAGCAATCGAACTTGCAACCAAAGATAGTGGTATATTTACAAAAGTAAATATTACAAATTTGCAACAAAGCATTGATTTGAATTCAGCATCATATTACTTAAAAGTAACAGATACAAATAATGCTGATTTAGTTAATAATGGAACGATTATAAATAATATTCCAGGTGATGGCTATATAATGCTAGACGCAAATATGTTTAATAACGGACAGGGTATGTTTGAATTATCGGCAAAGCAGCAACAACCAGGACCAGTTGGAGCAATAAAATTCGATTTCACAATTAATGGAGAATCATTTACAAATATTTCAGTAGGTAATCAAGTTGTTGTATCTAATAGCTTTAATATGGATACAATAAATGAATTTTATATTACTAAAATAATAGATGGAGATAAAACCTACAATTATGCTCCAAATGAATATTCATACAAAATGATAGACAATCAAGGAAGAACAATATTTGAATTAAACTATAATAAAGTAAGTGATAACTATTCAAATATTAGAATAGAGTCACACAGTGAAAATATTTTAGATAAAGATATCGCAGAAGGAAAATCAAAAGAAGATTATCTTGGATTTTACATTACAAATATAAGCTTTGTTAAAGAAGCATTTAGAGGTGTAGAAGTATCCACTGCAGTAATGCCAGATAATTATGATTTTACTGCATGGAATGGAGCAGACTTAAGCAGTTCTACTCAATCTAACCCAGGCAAAGTATCAGCATATTATGACGAAAATATAATAAACTTTTCATCAATAGTATCAAGTAAAATAAAAAATATAAGTCTTGTAACTGGCAGTTTGATACCAAGTTCTGCAGTTAAAATTAACAATGAAACTGGAAAAGTAACAATTCTGTCTAATTATTATAATGAAATACCTTTAAAAATTGAATTAGAGGATGGTACAATTGGGTATATTACAGTAAATAGAATAGGTATATTTATAGGCGATGTAAATGCAGGTGTTGATACATTCTATCATGGTGCATTCGCAATTGTTGGAAAAAATCTAAATGTAGATACTGATAAAAATAGAATTGCAGCAGTTTTCTATCATGAAGATACAACAACATATCAAGATTATGATTTAATTGTAAATATTACATACAAAGATGGTACTACAGAAACAAAAATAGCAAAAGGTGTTGGAGATGTTCATAATAGTAGTGGAAATATAGTAGGATCTGATTATATATTATGGTCTGGAAATAAAGAGTCTGAACCATCAAAAGTATCAGTTACAGCAGTAAAAAAGGGTGCTACAAGTAGCAATTCAGTAACATTCAGTGGTGCAACATTTGGTTCTGGAGCTGGTGTTGAATGGAAAAGTAGACAAGGAGGAAATGTATAGATGAAGAGAATATTATTAAGTGTCCTTTTTATAGGATTATTATTAACAATCATTTTTCCTTTAAGTGTAAGTGCAAAAAGTATAACAACTATAAATGCAACAACAAATAATAACAAATTAACAGTTTCTGGAACAACTGAAAATGGAGTACTGGCAGTAGCAATTATGGTTTATTCCGGTAATGATATATATCGTATGGAAACTTGTTCAAGCAATGATAATAAATTCTCTTGTGAATTAGGTAAAACATTTGCAACAGGAGATTATATTGTTAAAGTAGCGGATTATGATGGTGGAAATTATGTAACAAAAAATGTAAGTATTACGGATGTAACAGATGATAAAGATGAAAATAATATTACAAATAATGAAATAGCAAACGATACAAATACTACTACAAATGAAGTAACACAAAATACAACTAATCCAGGAACAGGAGATAACATTATATTTATAATAGCAGTATTTATAGTAGCATTAGCAGGAACAATAATAACATTTAAAGCAATAAAAAATAACAGTATAAAATTGACAAACAAAAAATAAAATGATAATAATAAGACTAGTAATTTTCTATTGCTAGTCTTATTATTATAATGGAGGTTGATACTTTGGGAAAGCATGAACTTGAAAAAAAACACAAAATAAATAATAAATCAAAAAATAACAAGAATAATGAAATAAAGTCTAAAGCAAATAAAAGAGCAAAACCAAATAAAAATAACAGAATAAAACGAAAAATCTTATTGATTGTTCAAGTTATTTTTATAATTGTATTGATAGTTACAGGCATAGAAATTATAAAGTGGTTTATGGATAATAATTCGAATAGTAAAATATTAGCAAATATTGCAACAGCAATATCTGTTATTGATAATGACAATGAAAATAAAAAAAAATATGAGATTGATTTCGAAAAAATGAAAAAAATAAACGAACAAACAGTAGCTTGGCTAAAAGTTAATAATACAAAAGTTGAGTACCCTGTTGTAAAAGCAATGGACAATAGTTTTTATCTAACACATAACTTTGAAAAAAATTTGAATAAAGCAGGATGGGTGTTTGCAGATTATAGAAACAAGTTTGATGGAACAGATAAAAATATAATTATATATGGACATAATATGAAAGACGATAGTATGTTAGGCAGTTTAAAAGAAGTATTAAATGAAAAATGGTATAATAATGAAGAAAACAAGTATATTACTTTTATAACAGAAAACGAAAACGTAGTATATGAAGTATTTTCAGTTTATCAAATTGAAAAAGAAGATTATTACATTACAACAGGCTTTAGTGAAAATGAATTTAGTAAATTTTTAAGTACAATAAAGTCAAGGAGTGTAAAAGATTTTAATGTAGATGTATCTGACCAAGATAATATTCTAACGCTATCCACTTGTGCTAATAATAATAAGTATAGAGTTGTATTACATGCCAAGAAAAAAATATCTTGAAAAAATATTGTAAATAATAAATTATATTGATATAATAATAAAATAAATAGTTAAATCAATCTTTAAAATATAAAAATAGTGGAGGTAGATAGATGGTGTACAAAATTTATAAATAGTGATATAAAGTAATTAAATTTAATAGAGGGGAGAATCTTATGGAAAAAGATAATGAAAAAACAAAAACAGAAATAAATGCAGAAAGCGTAAAGACAGAGCCAAAAGTAGAAACAAAAACAGAGTCAAACCTAGAAAGCATAAAAGAAAATTCAAAAGAAAAAGTTCAAAAGTTGGAATCTGTTAAAAATGAAAAAGAAGAAAATGGAAAGACATTTAAAAAAGTTACAATAAAAGTTAAAAATGCAGATAAAGCAAATGCAAATGCAATAATAAGAGAGAAACTACCTAAAAAGGAAGAAATGGCAACAGAAACAGCAAAAAGTATAAAAACAGAACCTAAAAAAGTAACTAATTCAAAATCTAAAAAATCTTCAAAAACAAAATCTAAAAAAGTAATATTAAAAGTAATTTTATCGATAATTCTAATTCTAATTTTAATTTTTGCAATACATACAATTAGAAATTACATAATAATTACTAAATTACAGAAAAACATTTCAAATTATTCAAAAAGTACAAATCATTATATTAAATCAGTTTCAGATGAAGGAAATGGACAAAATGTAACAATTAAATATTACAAAAAAGATAACAAACAAGTAGTATTTCTTGAAAAAAATATGAATGGAAAAATTAGCAAATTATCAATGTATAATAATGGGGAAAGAACAGATATATTTATAGAAACATCAGATTCAAAAATAGCAAAACTAAATAGCAAAACAGAAATAAATATTGGAATATATAATTTTCTAGAAACAGAAAACAATATACAAACATTATTAGAAAGTATGAGTTTAGTAATAACCACAACAAAATATAATGAAAAAGATTGTTATTGCGTAAAGGGATTTATGTCTTTCCTATATTTAGAACCTAATAATCAAACTGTATTTATTGAAAAAGATACTGGATTATGTATTAAATCAAATACTAATGAAATAGTTAATGAAAGAGAATATCAATTTGACACTATACAAGATTCAATTTTTAAAGAACCAGATATAGGTCAATACAAGTTGGGTGAATAAAAAATATTAAAACAGAAGCTATATATGATGGAAATAGTAAGACATATAAAATAAATGAATTAAGTGTATCAAAGGAAAAAATAGACGAATATGTAAGTAACTTTAATAAAAAACAAAATGTAGAATGGATAAAAAAATAGTAAACTAGTATTTACATCTGCGTACTTAATCGGTATGCAGATGTTTATTATATATATCTAAATGACATAAAAATATAATTTAATATAGCTTTACATAAAACTAAATAAAAAATAAGAAATATTTTTGTTTACAATTGCATACTTTAAAATACGACAAAATGCGATAAAATGCGACAAAAGTCAATGAATAAATACTCAAAAAAAAGACAAAAACAAACTTTTTTTAACAAAAATTAACTTTTTTTTGCATTTTTCCTTGATTTGGTAAAAAAAGTGTGCTATAATAAAAATGAATTTGGTAAATAGGAGGAAATAGATATGAAAGCTACTGGAATATTAAGAAAAATTGATGGATTAGGAAGAATTGTAATTCCAATGGAAATTAGAAACAAATTAGAAATTTCTGAAAACGATCCACTTGAAATTCACGTTGAAGGTTCTTCAATTGTTCTTAAAAAGTATGAACCAGACTGCACATTTTGCGGAAGTTCTAAAAATGTAACAGAATACAAAGGAAAGAACATCTGTGAAAAATGCTTGGAAGAACTTAAAAACAAATAATTTTAAAGTATTCCAATTAACCAAAATCCAAAGTATTAAACTAGAAATAGAATAAAAACTTTGGATTTTTTTATTATATTAAAATATAAATGAATAATTATACCAAAAAAGTAAAAAAATAACGTTATGAAAAAACATACTGTTATTTTTTTTATTTTAATAATAATATTTTTGGAAATTGTAATAGATCCATTAAAAGCCAATGTGTCAAAAGCTGATTCAATAAGATATGAATATTCAGGTGACATAAAGTATTCGGGATATACAGAAAGAATAAATGCAATTAAACAAAATCATCCAAATTGGAAATTTGCTATAATGCAAACCGGATTAGATTGGAATCAAGTAATTAAGGAAGAATACTCAGGTCATTTTACTAGCCCAAAAAACTTGATACAAGGGAAGATTAAAGGTTGGATTTGTTCTATTTGTGGAGAAAAAACATATGATACCGGAACATGGATGTGTGCATCAGAAGCAACAATAAAATATTATATGGATCCAAGAAATTGGATAATAGATAGTCCATATTTATTTCAATTTATGCAAACAGATTATATTGAAACAGCAGATAACTCTATCTATAGTGCATTAAATGGAACATTTTTGTATTCAATGGAAAATGCTCAAATTATAAATAGAGTATGTAAAGAAAAAAATGCAAACCCATATTTTATTATAGCAAGAATAATACAAGAACAAGGTACAGGAGGTGGATCTACCTATAAAATGGTAGATTCAGATGGAAGTATATACTACAATATTTTCAATATAGGTGCAAGTGGAAATGGAGATGAAGTATATATAAATGCTTTAAATAAAGCAAAACAAATGGGATGGATGAGTATAGAAAAATGTTTAAATGGTGGAATATCATTTTTACTATCGGACTATATAGAATATAAGCAGAATACATTATATTTAAATAAATTTGATGTAGAAACTTATAGAGGAACATATGTAAAGCAATATATGCAAAATATTGAAGCACCAAAAACAGAATCTTTATCAATGTACAATAAAATGAAAACTGCTAATTTACTAGATTCAAATTTAACATTTATAATTCCGGTATATGAAAATATGCCTGAAATTGCATCATATTCTCCAGACACACTAGGAGAGCTATTTCCCAAAAACATAAGAGTAAAAGAAGGTCACTCAGGGGTAATGATAAGAGCAGGAAGATCAACATCTAGTTCAATAATAGGAAGAATAGATGATAGCAATGTTATAGTATTATCAACAGAAAGATATGAAGACGGATGGCATAAAATAGTTTTAATAAATGGGACTGTTGGATATGTAAAATTTAATTCTGACTATTTAGAAGAAATAGACGATATAACAAATTGTTACGAAAATAAAACGGTAAACAATGAAGAAACAACTTTAAGAGTTGGTCCAGGTATCAGCCAAACTGAAATTACAAAATTAAGTAAAGGTCAAGTTGTTACAAGAATTGATAATAGTGGAATGTATAACATAGAAGGAAAAATATGGGACAGAATAATATTACTAGATGGAAGGCAGGGATTTGTATCAAGGGGCAATATTCAAGATGTTAATTTTGAAGAAACGTTTATTGTAAATGCCGAAGGAGGATTATATATGAGAGAAACTCCGACAGGAAATGTTATAAGAGTATTATCAAATGGAAGCCTAGTTACCAGACTAGAAATAGGAAATGAATTAGGTGGATATAATTGGGATAAAATAGTTGCACAAGATGGAACAATAGGATATGTTGCAAGAGAATTTCTAAGAGATACAAATGGAAATATACCAAATACAGGGAAAAGTGAAGAAAATGTGGAAAATGTGACCGAAGAAAATGATATAACAGAAAATAATGTAATATATAATGAAATATTAAATGACAATGATGAAAACATGATCAATAATAATATAAATGAAACAATAAATAGCAACACGATAAATGAAACAACTAATCAAAATGAAATCAAAGATGACACTACAAACCAAGAAAGAGAATTTTTAGTTATATCTCCTGAAAAAATGTCTAAAGATTTAGATGGAATTGTAACTAAAGATGGAATACAAAAAGAAGAAGCTGGAACAGGATATATTCTAACAAAAGATGGCAAGAATATAACTATAGTAAAAAGAGGTGACGCAAATGGAGATGGATATGTAAAAGCAAATGATTATCTTATAATTAAAGACTATATAATGGGAACCGGAAAAGTAAAATTAGAAAATGAATATTTGCAAGCAGGAGACGTAACCAATGACAAAGCAGTAAAAGCAAATGATTATTTAAAAATTAAAGATCATATTATGTATGGGGTGAGTGTATAATGAAAAAACTTTTTTATAGAATATCAACAGTAGGTTTAATATTACTGATAATAGGATGCACAATTAGTGCTTTTATAAATGTATCAAATGCGGTATATAATTTTAATTTTTCTTCAAATGTAAGTGAAGCAAAAAAGGGAGAAACAATAACATTAACAATAACAGCAAATGGATTAACGGGAAATGTTAGACTCTCTGCAAGTAATGCAACATTAAGTGATTCTCAAAAATGGGTCGAAAAGAATAATGTAACTATAACAGCAACGTTAACAGCATTTCCAGCAAAAATAACAGCAACACCAGTAGAATTAACAGATGATGAATATAACATTGTTTCATTGAGTTCAAAAACAGTAACTATAAATGAAAAAATAATACAGGCACCATCTTCAGAAAGTACAACACAAACGCCATCTAACAGTGGAACATCTAATAATAAACCAAGCCAAGGTGGAACACAAACAACTTCAGGAATTCAAACAGCAAGTAAGAACAATACACCAACTCAAACTTCACAAAATGCACAAGTAAAATCCAGTAACAATTATCTAAAATCATTATCAGTAAATGTTGGAACACTATCTCCAGAATTTTATAGAGAAACATTTGATTATAGAGTAGATAATATTATAGAAAATGAAATAGAAATAATGGCAGAAGCGGAAAATGAGAAATCTACGATAAATGGAACAGGTAAGGTTTCACTAAATGATGGAGAAAATAAAATAAATATTGAAGTAATAGCTGAGAATGGAAGCAGCAGATTGTACACAGTTACTATAAATAAAATATACAAAATAATACAATCAGACTTAAGACTTGATACTCTTAAACTAGATAAGATAAACGAAAAAGGAGAGTTTTTTGGAACAAGTATAGATTTTAATCCAGAAAAATTTGAATATGAACTTGAAGTTGAGGAAGATATAACAGATATAAATGTACTAACAACAGTATCCAAAGAAGGGATAATAGTAGAAACAAGTGGAACAAATAATTTACAAGAAGGGAAAAATACAGCAACAATATTACTAACGAACCAAAATGATACAACAATGAAAACCATATATACTATAATTATAAATAAAAATGCAAAAAAAGTAATAGAAGTTTCTACAGTAAATAAAAAAATAAACAAATGGCAAATTACTGGAACAATAATATTTATCTTGTTGATTATATTTTTAATTGGAATGCTAATTTTCTATTACTTTAAAAAAAGAAAATAAAAATTGTAAGATTATTTTATAGAATGTAAAATAAAATTTTTAAGTAGCTTGATAAAAAATCAAGCTATTTATTTATGTTAAATATAGTATTAAATAGTGCTTAAAGAGATGTATTATCTATTAAAAAATAAAGAAAAACATAAATAGTTTCAATGATTTTTAGAAATAATATCTTGACTATTAAAAATGTTAATGATAGAATACAATATATAAAAAAATATGACAAAAAACGGAGGAAAAAATGTTGAAAAAAATAATAAAAACACATAAAAAAGTACTATCAATAATATTAATTTTTCTAATGACATTTAGCCTGTTAGAAGCCACAATAACTTGGAATACAGTTAGCGCAACATCTAATAGATATATATATAATGGAAATAATTTAGATACAAATACATATAGAGGATTTAAAGAAAAAATAGATGCTCTAAAGTCAGCCCATCCAGCATGGAATTTTGTGATTATGGAAACTGGATTAGACTGGAATCAAACAATTGTTGCAGAGAGTTCTTTTGCGGGTTCAAGTCCATATTCCTTAATTCAAGGTAAAGGTGGAAACTGGATATGCTCTTCATGTGGAGATAAGGCATATGATAATGGCAGTTGGTATCATGCTTCAGAAAATGCTATAAAATACTATATGGATGCTAGAAACTGGCTGAACGATACAGTATATTTACTTCAATTTTTACAATTAGGATATGTTGAAACATCAGATGAGAACATATACAATGCATTAAATGGAACATTCTTATATTCAATGGATAATGCAAGAGCTATAAATAATGCATGTAAAAATAAACAAGCAAACTTATTTTTCATAATAGCTAGAATATTACAAGAGCAAAGTGCAAATGGAAGCGCTACATATAAAATGACAGACGGAGATGGAAATGTTTATTATAATCTATTTAACATAGGTGCATCAGGAAATGGGACAGATCAAATAATAGCAAATGCACTAGCTACCGCCAAATCACGTGGATGGACAAGTGTTCAATCAAGCATAGAAGGAGGAATACAAGTTCTATTTAACGGATATTTAAGTAATAAACAAGATACTTTATATTTGAATAAATTTGATGTTGAATCATACAATGGAGTATATAGAAATCAATATATGCAAAATATAGAAGCACCAATTTCAGAATCAAAAATAATGTACAATAAAATAAAAAACACAGAACTGCTAAATCAAACATTAACATTTGTAATTCCAGTATTTTATAACATGCCAGCTGAAGCATGTACATCACCAGATGGAGCAGGAGAAATTGGACCAAAAAATATCAAAATAAAAGACGGTCATTCAGAAATAAATGTCAGAGAACAAAAAAGTACTTCAAGCAATATTGTATCAACAATATATGACAGTAATACTGTAATACTTTCATCAGAAAGATATGGAGACGGATGGCATAGAGTTGTGTTAGAAAATGGAACTCAAGGATATATATTCTTTAACACAGAGTATTTTGAAGAAATAAATGATATAACCAATTGCAGTGAGCAAATGACAATAACAGGGGATGAAGTATGCTTACGTGCTGGTCCATCTAGAACACAATCAGTAATTACAACACTAGCTAACGGACAACAACTAACAAGAATAGATAATACAGGTAGATATAATATTGATGGAATAACATGGGACAGAGTAGTTTTAGCAGACGGAAGACAAGGATTTGTATCAAGAGATTATCTAAAAAATGCTGATTACTCAGAAATATTTACAGTAAAAGCAGATGGTGGATTATTCCTACGTACGGCACCAAATGGATATAATATACGATTATTAGACAATGGAAGTACAGTAACTAGAATAGAAATAGGAAGTAATGAATTCATAAATGGATATCAGTGGGATAAAGTTGCAACCCCAGATGGAGCCGTTGGATATGTTGCGAGAAAATATCTAAGAGATCAAAACGGTAATGAACCAAGTGGAAAAGAAGAAACTCCAACTGTGCCAGATGATGGAAACCAAAACGCACCAAGTAATTCTAAAAAGGATGATGAGAAAAGAATAATAACAATGGAGCCAAACACTTCTGAAAATAATTTAAAAACCTCTTATGGAAATGATATAATAATTACAAAACAAGATGGAAGTAGTATTTCAGACGGAGTTATTGGAACTGGATATAAAATTACAATAAATGGAACAGAATATATTGCAATAAAATTAGGAGACTCAAATGGTGATGGAACAATAAATTCACTAGATGCATTAGAAACATTAAAACTAAGTACCTCGTTAATAACAAAAGAAGAAATTTATAGAAAAGCAATGGACACAAATAATGATGGGACAATAAATTCATTAGATGCTTTAAAAATTTTAAAATCAAGTGTTAATTTAGATAAAATTTCATTAAACTAAAAATTGAAAGAAAAGGAAATAAAATCAGATGAAAAAAACAACCTTAAAAAAAATATCAATAATAATGATAATAACAATTTTAATATTTTCAATGTTACAAATTAAAAGTTTTGCAAGTGGAAAATATACAAGTAATGACCCAACTGTAACATCTGGAGAAAATGTTTCAATAACAATAAATTCTAGCGAACTATTACAAAACTATGATTTAAGTATTTCAAGCAATGGGGGACTAACCTTATTAAATGTAGTTGCAAATAATGCTGCTGTAAATAATCAAACAGGACAAATAAGCTTTGCAACACTTGAAACAGGAGTAACAAAATTAGGAACTTATACATTTAAAACACCAGAAGTATCTAGTACTTCAACATATAAAGTTGTATTTAATGTTAATGGAGTAAGCAATACATCTACAGTTACAGTAAAAGCAAAACAAACTACACCTACAACACCTTCTGATGGAGATAGTGAACCTGTGACAGGAGGAGATACTAATAAAGGAGATACAAGTGGACAAACACCTACAACGAATCCAAATAATCCTACAACATCAACTGATAAATCAAGAAATAATTCGTTAAAATCTCTTACAATAAACCAAGGAACGTTATCTCCTACATTTTATAGAGATACAACAGATTACTCAGTTAAATTTGATGACGATTTTGATTTAAAATCATTAAAGAGTATAAAGATAACCGCAAAAGCAGAAGATAGCAAAGCAAAAGTAAGTGGAGATGGAACAATCAACTTAAATGATGGTGAAAATAACATAAAAATAAATGTAACAGCTGAAAATGGTCAAATAAAAGCTTACAATATTAAAATAATAAAGCCAATACCATTAACACAATCTGATATAAAACTAAAAACATTAGAAGTTAATAAAATAGACAAAGATGGTAAATTCATTAAAGCAACACTAGATAAAGAATTTAGCCCAGAGACATTAGAATACAAATGTGATGTGGAATCCAATATAACAGATCTTGATGTAACTGCAACAGTTGAAAATGAAGGGATAATTGTAACCATAGATGGAATAAAGAATCTAAAAAGCGGTGAAAATTTAGCGACTATAAAACTTACATCAAAAGATGATGAAACTGTTCAAACGATATACACAATTAAAATAACGAAAGAAGCTGAATTACAAGAAGCTACCAATATAGTAGATACTGAAAAATCATCACCAAAACTAGAAAGTAAAACTGTAATTACTATTATTGTTGCAGTAATATCAGTGTTAGCTTTGATACTAATTATCTTAATGATAATAAACAACAGAAAGAAAAAAAATAATATTAAATATACAAACCATAACAGTGAAGACGATTTAGACAATCTAAATGATAATAAAACTGAAGAAAATGAAAATTCAGAAATTATTAATAAATTAGATGGATTAGAAAATGAAAGTAACTCAAGTATAGAAATACAAGATAACAAGGATATAACTGAAAAATTGTCACATATCGACGAAAATAATAAGAAGAATTATAGTGAAAATGAAAAAATCGACATTTCAAAGTTGGAAAATGATGATAATAAAACTAGTGAAGACGAATATGAAAAAATACAAAAAATAATGCATCCTAAAATAACATTAGAGCCAGAAGACCAAGAAAATGTAAAAATAAACAACAACGCTAATTTAGATAATGATAAAAAAGAGAATAATGTTTTTAAAGAACTTGACGAAATTGAAGACAAAAATCCAAATAGGGTAAATAAAAACCATGACAGTGTATTTGAAAACAAAGAAAAAAATTTAGGATTGTTTAACGATGATACAAGAATAGAATTTGATGGCAAAAAGGAACAAAAAGAAAAACATAAAGGTGGAAAACACTTTTAAAATGAGGTAGCTAAGACTAATTAAAGTTTTAGCTACTTTTTTAGTAATAATACTAATAAAACTGATACAAAAAATTTACGTAAAGGTATTTACAAATGGCGGTTTTACATATAAAATATAAGTGTAAAAATGGAGGAATTATGGATATAAATCATATTACTAATAAAAATGAAAAAATAGCACTTGCAAAAAAAATTGCAAGCACGGTAAAAGACGGGCAAACAATAGGGTTTGGCTCAGGCAGTACATCATATTTAACAGCTATCGAAATAGGAGAAAAAGTAAGAAAAGAAAATATTACAATAACAGCAATTCCTACATCCAAAGATATAGAAGAAGTATGTAAAAAATATCAAATAAGAATAGGAAATTTAGTAGAGAACAAAATAGATTGGTCATTTGATGGAGCCGATGAAGTTGATCCAAAAGGTAGACTTATAAAAGGGAGAGGGGCTGCAATGTTTAAAGAAAAATTAAATATTGTAAGTTCACCAATTACGTATATATTAGTTGATAGCACCAAATTTGTTCAAGAGCTTGGCAAAAAAAATCCAGTTCCAATAGAAGTATTTCCATCAGCACTAAAATATGTTTCAGAAGAACTTAAAAATCTTGGCGCAACCGAAACTATATTTAGAGGAATGACTGAAAATGGAAATGCAATTTTAGATACAAGGTTCATTAAAATAAAAGATGAACTAGAAAAGCAAATTAAAATGATTCCTGGAGTAATAGAGTCAGGATTATTTATAGGATATAAAACGCAAATTGTTATGAATTAAAAATTAGGAGGAAAATTTGAAAAAAATACTATTTACAGCTTATTCACTTGATGTTGGAGGAATAGAAACTGCACTAATAACTTTATTAAAATATTTAGCTCCTCAATATGAAATTACTCTGGCATTAGAAAAAAAACAGGGAATGTTCTTAGATGAAGTTCCAAGTAACGTAAAAATAATTACATATACACCAAGCAGTAATAAAATAAAATTAGTTAGAAAAGCAATAAACTTTATAAAACAAATAAACTTTAAATTGAAATACCATAATAAATTTGATTTTGCTGGATGTTATGCAACATATAGTTTACCAGACTCATTTATGGCTAGGGTAGCTAGTAAAAACAACGCATTATGGGTGCATAATAACTATATGAATTTTTATAATAATGAAATAAATGAATATAAAAACTTTTTCAAAAACATAAAAATCTATGACTTTAAAAATATAATATTTGTATCAGAACTTGACAAAAAAATATTTAAAGCACAATTTCCAGAATGCAATAAAAAAACTATAACTTGTAATAATTTAATAGACTATAAAAAGATAATAGAAATGTCGCAAGAAAAAGTTGAAGATTTTAAAAAAGAAAAGCTTCCAACGTTTATAAATATTGGTAGACATGATGAAAAGCAAAAAAAGTTAAGCAGAATAATAAATGCAACTAGACAGCTAAAAAAGGAAGGCTACAAATTTAGAGTAATATTTATTGGAAAAGGAACTGAAACAAAAACATATCAGAATATGGCAAAAGATCTTAATAATATTGAATTTCTTGGTGCTAAAAAAAATCCATATCCATATCTCAAAAATAGTGACTGCTTGTTACTTTCATCACAATTTGAAGGATATCCAGTTGTATTTGTAGAAGCACAAATTTTAGGAGAACCAATTGTAACAACTAATGTATCAGATAGTAATAAAACGATACAAGGAAAATATGGAATAGTTGTAGAAAATTCTGAAAAAGGTGTGTATGAAGGAATGAAAAAATACCTAAATGAAGGATGTATAACACAAAAATTCGACCCAAAAGAATATAATGAAAACATTGTTCAAAAATTAAAAATCATAATAGAGAAGTAATCCAAAATGGTTGCAAAGAAAGTAATAAAACAAATTAAAAGCTATAATAACAATATAGCATTATAAAAAAATAAAAAATCTGAAAGAGGATAAAAATGATTAGTTTTATAATTCCAACTTATAACTCTGCAAAAACAATAGGAAAAGCAATAGACTCTATAATAAATCAAAAAAAAGAATTAGATAGAGAAATAGTAATTATTGATGATGGTTCAACAGATGAAACTGAGGCAGTTATAGAAAAATATAAATGCAGAAATTTAAAAGAACTTAAAGGAACAAAAATAAAATATTACAAAAAACAAAATGAAGGAGTGGCTTCTGCAAGAAATTATGGAGTCCAAAAAGCAGAGGGAGAATATATTATTTTTGTTGATAGTGATGACTATGTATCAAACAACCTTATTTTAGATATTGAACCGTCAATAAAAAATAACATTGAACTAATAAAATGGAATCCAATAATTATATCAAATCAGGGAAAAGAAATAAATAAACTTGAAGCTATTGATTTTGAACTTACAAACGGGGAAGACGGATTTAATAAGTTATATGGAACAGATCCACTTATTGATGGTCTTTGGAACTATGCAATTAAAAAGTCAATAATGTTAAAATTTCCAGAAGGAACATATCACGAAGACTTTGCAACAATGCCTTTAGTAATAATAGGTGCCAAGTCGATGATTTCTCTAAATAAATATGAATATTATTATGTACAAACTCCTAAAAGCATAATGAGAGGAAATGACGAAAACAAACAAAGAAAAAAACTTGAAGATATAGTAAAACATTATGATAGTTTGATAAAAAAATCAAATGAAATGAATATATCTAAATATACCAAAGAAAATTTAGCTATATTTGTAACAAACTCACTACTGGTAATAATGCCAGAACTAGATGGAGAAAATAAAAAATATTTTAAAATGGAACTTAAAAAGAGAAAAATAGCTAGAAATATAAAGCTAAGGAATTTTAAACAGATTTTGAAAAGGATATTATTGACAATCAAATATTAAAATAATTTATTCAAAAAAAGGAGCTAAAATGCCAAAAGTAAGCGTTATTGTACCAGTATATAATGTTGAAAAATATATTGAGAGATGTCTTAATTCACTCATAAATCAAACACTAAAAGATATTGAAATTATTGTAGTAAACGATGGAGCAACAGACGGGTCAAAAGAAATAATAAAAGAATTTGAAATAAAAAATTCAAATATACTATATCTCGAAAAGGAAAATGGCGGATTATCTGATGCAAGAAATTATGGAATGAACTATGCAAAAGGAGAGTATATTGCATTTTTAGATTCAGATGACTATGTAGATAAAACTATATATGAGAAAATGTATGAAAAAGCCAAAAGTGAAGATGCTGATTATGTTGAATGTGATTTTTATTGGGCATATAAAAACAAAAACAAAATAGACAGAGGAATACGTTACAAAAATAAAAAAGAAATGTTTAAATATGCTAGGGTAGTTGCGTGGAACAAATTGATAAAAAGAAATATAATAAAAGAGAAATTTCCGGTAGGACTTCACTATGAAGATGTTGAATTTTTTTATAAATTGATTCCTAATATAAAAAAATTTACATTTATAGAAGAACCACTAATTTATTATGTTCAAAGAGAAGATTCAATAGTAAAAAAGCAAGATTATAAAACGAGACAGATATTTAACGTACTAGATAATGTAATAGAATTTTATAAGAAAAATAAAATTTACGAAGAATACGAAGAGGAAATTGAGTACACATACACAAGATATTTATTATGTAGTTCATTTAGAAGAATGACAAAAATAAAAGACGTAGTTGCAAGAAGCATGCTTCTAAATGAAACATGGCAAAATTTAAATACAAAGTTTCCAAATTGGAAAAGTAATAAAATTTTAAAAGAAAAAAGTATGAATAATATATATATGCGAAGCGTAAATAAATTTACATACAAGATATACTGCAAAATATTTAGTATTATATAGAAAGGGAAAAGATGAAAGCAAAAAACAAAATAATAACATTAGAAAATATACTATGTTTTTTTATAATATTATGTCCAATATTAGATATAATAAGTTTTACATTCAGAAATTACTTTAAAACAGAAATATCAGTTACAACTTTTTTAAGACCAATAATACCAATAATAGTAGCGATATTTATTTTCTTTCAAGTGAACAAAAAAGAGAAAAAAACACTGATTTTGATATCTATATTATATATTGTGTATGCAATTATTCATCTATGTATAACAAAAAAATTTATAAAGGACAGTTCATATGGAACTGTAAGCCATGAAATGCAATACATATTTAACTTTACGTTTTTGATAATAGATTTAATAATCTATTTATATGTATTCATAGTAAAGAAAAGTGATAATGATAATCAAATGGAGAAACTTAAAAAATCCATAACTATTATGGTTGACATTTATATGGTTTCAATATTGTTATCAATAATAACAAAAACATCATCTACTACATATATAACTGGAACAGGATACAAAGGATGGATTGAATCTGGTAATAGTTTAAGCGCCATACTTGTAATATCATTATTTATAATATTTAGTATGATAAAAACGAGTAATAAAAAATGGAAAATAATATCAATATTAACAATTGCAATTACAGGAGTATATCTAACTACCATAATTGGAACAAGAACAGGTCTAATTGGCTTTTTCATAGTTGTAGCAACATATATACTATCAGAAGTAATATTAAGCAAAAACAAAAAAATAATAATAATTGGAGGAATAGTATTTATTATACTACTATCAATTATTTTAATTAAAGGCTCAAACACAATTCAAAGAAGAAAGCAAATGGAAGAATCTAAATACACAATAATAGATGAAGCTACTGGTCAAGTAGGAAATATGACAGGAGACATGCTAAAACTTAAAAATGAAATATTAAATGGAACATTGAAAGAAAACTATTTATCAGAGGCACAAAAACAATCTGTTCTGGAATTATTTCAATATACAAAACAACATAATATCGCCGGAAATGATACAAGAACACAACAACTAATTTATAATATGTATCTAACAAAAAATCAAAAAAGTATATTAGGAATTCTTTTTGGAAATGGGTATGAGGCCAACTTATCTGAAATGGTAATGGAAAACGAATTAGCATCCTTGGTTCTAAATTTCGGAATAATAGGTTTTACTATATATATTGTTCCTTTCATAGCAATACTTTTAATATCAATAATAGAGGGAATAAAAAACATAAAAAAAATAAGCTCAAATTATATAATGTATCAATGCGGGGCAGGGCTTGTATTAGTATTATCGTGGCTCTCAGGGTATGTATTTTTTGCAACATCAAATATGGTAATAATATCGGGAATATATATGCTACTATTAAATGAAACGATAAAACTAAAACATAAAAATGAAAAAATAATAAAAAACGAAAATACTAAATCAAGCAAAAAACTTATAAATATATAAGAAAAGAATAAAATCCAGAGTAAAAAAATTAAAAGATATATAGAAACAGAAAAAAGTGATAATCATTCATTTATAGAGATAGGAAGTGAGTTAATGAAAAAAATTATATTTGGAATAACAAGCTTAACTTTAGGGGGAGCAGAAAGAGTGCTAGTAGATATAGCAAACAAATTATCAAGTGAATATGATATTACAATATACACAATTTATGATGGCGGAGAATTAAAAAAACAATTAAATGATAAAGTTAAAACCATTAGTATGTATAGCAAACCATATAATGAATACAACAAACTAGAAAGAATAAAAATATCAATTAAATTATTGCTAAAAGACAAGCCACCAAAAGGATACGATACACAAATAGCCTTCTTGGAAGGACCAATAACAAGGCTATTTTCAAAAAAATCAGAAGCAAAAAAAATAGTATGGGTTCATAATGACATTTCAAAAGTATTCGGAAAAGGTTTAAAGTCAAAAGCAAAACAAATAATAGATGGAAAAGTTTATAAAAAATACAATAATATAATTTTTGTAAGTGAGGAAAACAAAAAGGATTTCAACAATATATATGGAAATAAATACAACGAGAGAGTAATTAGAAACTACTTAGATTATGAAAAAGTTATAGAAAAAGCAGAAGAACCTATTCAAATGCCATATTATAAAAATGATATAAATTTAGTAAGTGTATGTAGGTTAGTAGAACAAAAGGCACTAGATAGATTCATAAAAGTTTATGCAAAATTAGAAAAAGAAGGAATACACAGCAAAGTATACATAATAGGAGATGGAAACTTAAGATATACGCTTCAAAAACAAATAGACTCATTAGGAGAAACCAATAACTTTATACTTTTAGGGGCAAAGGAAAATCCGTATCCATATATAAAAAATGCAGACTATTTTTGTCTACTATCATATTATGAAGGATATGGTATGGTATTAGATGAAGCAAAAATCTTAAATAAAGATATAATAATTACAGATACAGCTGCAAAAGAAAGTATAAGAAATTATAAAAAATCAAATATATTAGAAAATACTGAAAAAGGTATCTATATAGGATTGAAAAAAATCCTTACAAGTGATAATATAAAAGAGCAAATTATTTTAAAAAACAATGAACAAAATGCTGAATATTATAAAAATATTATAGAACAAATAAAAGAGATAATATAAAAAGATAAAGAGGGAAAAATGAAAATATCAGTCTTAACTGCAACATATAATAGATGCATAGAATTAGACAGGCTATATGCAAGTTTAGTTGTTAATAGTAATTCAAACATTGACTTTGAATGGCTTATAATGGATGATGGCTCAACAGATAAAACAAAGTTGACAGTAGAAAATTATATAAAACAAAATATAATTGACATAAAATATTATTATCAAAAAAATCAGGGAAAAATGTCTGCAATAAACAATCTTGTATATTATGCTACAGGAGATGTTATGGTAACTTGCGATTCAGACGATTATTTTACAACTAGAGCATTTGACATAATTTCTGAATATTCAGACAAGCTTCTCAATGATGAAACTGTATATGCATTAGTGTTTTTAAAGAAAGACCAAAATGGTAAAATAAGTGGAAACAAATTCTGCGAAGACATTCATAGAAGCGATATGTTTAATTTATACTTCAGAGAAAAAGTTGTTGGAGAAAAAGTATTAGTTTTTAAAACAGAAATAAGAAAAAAGTATAGACATGAACTTGAAGCGGATGAAAAGTTTGTAACAGAATCAAGAATGTACCATAAAATGGACTTGGATTATGATATAATAGGAATAAATAAACCGATAGAAATAATTGAATATAAAGAAGATGGGTATACTAAAAATTTACAAACACAATTTGTAGAAAATCCTTTGGGATATTATGAATTTTTTAGAGAAATGTTAGAACTTGACTTAAAAGGAGTTACATTTAATAAAAGACTGTATATTTATAAGCACTATATTTTATTTGCAAATCTTGCAGAACGAAAAGATGCAATATCTAATGTTTGTGGATTTTTTAACAAATTTATGATAACTATTTTATGGATACCTGGAATAATCTTAACAAGAAAAAGGTTTGGAAAAAAAGAAGAAAAGCAAAAAGAAAATGAAAAGAATGAAAATGTTACAGAAAAGTAAACATAAATAAGATATTTTGACAATATTTTAAATTTATAATAATATAATAAGCATAATTTTTTAGTTTAAGAAAGAAAGGAAACAATATGCAAAAGAACTCAGAAAATAGAATAATAGTAGAACATGTTTATAAAAGTTTTAATATATATATGGACAAGGCAAATAGTTTAAAAGAAAAAGTTTTATTTTGGAATAGAAATAGAAAAGAAACTAGAGAAGTACTTAAAGATATAAATTTAACAATAAAAAATGGTGAAGCCGTTGCTTTAATAGGAATTAATGGAAGTGGAAAATCAACATTACTAAAGTTGATGACCAAAATAATATACCCTAATAAAGGAAAGATAATGACAGTAGGAAAACTGACCTCTCTATTAGAATTAGGAGCAGGATTTCACCCAGACTTTTCTGGAAGAGAGAACATTTATTTTAATGCTTCAATATTCGGATTAAGCAAAAAAGAAATAGATAAAAGAATAGAAGAAATAATAGCTTTTTCAGAGCTGGGAGATTATATTGATAATCCAGTTAGAACGTACTCATCAGGAATGTATATGAGATTAGCATTTGCAGTTGCAATAAATGTAGATGCGGATATTTTACTTGTAGATGAAGTTTTAGCAGTTGGAGATCAGCATTTTCAAGAAAAATGTCTTACAAAAATGAAGGAGCTGAAAGCACAAGGAAAAACTATGGTGTTTGTAACGCATAGCTTAGGTGCTGCACAGGAATTATGTGAAAGATCAGTGTGGATTCATCATGGAGTGGTTAGAATGGACGGAAAAACAGAAGATGTAATTAAAGAGTATATCAAAGAAACAACATAATTAAAGGAGAAAAAATGAAAATATTTAAAGAATTATATAATTATAGAGAACTAATAAAGACAAGCGTTAAAAAGGATGTTGGTGGAAAATACAAACATTCATTTTTAGGAGTATTGTGGTCATTTGTTAACCCATTATTACAAATAGCAGTTTATGCAATAATATTTCCACTTATTATGAGAAGTAACATACCAAATTATACCGTATTTATGGTATGCGGATTAATTCCATGGAACTTTTTTGCTACGGTATTAAACAGAGCGACGTATACAATGATAGAAAATGGAAATATAATTAAAAAAGTTTATTTCCCGCGATCTATTTTACCTTTATCTATGGTCACTAGTGAAACAGTAAACTTTCTTATATCAACAATAATAATCATTGCTTTTTCGTTAATTTATGGAATGGGACTTTCAGTTTATATGTTGTTATATCCTATTTTGCTAGTAATTCAATACATTTTATTATTAGGAATTTCATATATTTTATCTAGTATAACTGTGTTTTTTCGAGACTTACAACACATAGTTGGAGTAATAATGCAACTTTTATTTTATGCAACACCAGTAGTATATTCAATTGATACAATTCCAGCAAATTATCAATGGATATTAAAACTAAATCCAATGACATATATTATTGAAGGATATAGAAACATAGTATATTATCAAACAATGCCTGACATGAAGAAGATTGGAATAGTTTTAGTACTTGGAATAGTACTTACAATAATAGGATATTTTATATTTAACAAACTTCAAAAGAAGTTTGCAGAAGAATTATAATAGTAATGGAGGAAAATATAGATGAATAACATAAATACAAAATACTTAATAATTGGAGCAGGAATTTCTGGGTTGATGTTTGCCAATGTAAAAAAAGAGGACTACATAATAGTAGAAAAAGAAAAGGAAATCGGAGGATATTGTAGAACAATATACCAAGATGGATTTACTTGGGATTATGCTGGTCACTTTTATCATTTTAAAACAGAGGAAATGAAAAAACTTTTTTCAGATATGATGAAAGATGAAGAAATAGTTAAACAAGAAAAGAATACTAAAATTTATTATGATAATAGAATGATTGACTATCCTTTTCAAACCAATATTCATGAACTAGATAAACAAGAATTTATTGATTGCTTATATGATTTATATAACAAAGTTGAAAAAGAAGAATACGATAGTTTTTTGGACATGCTATATGGAAAATTTGGAAAGTCAATTGTGGAAAAATTTTTAAAGCCATATAATGAAAAATTATATGCTTGTGATTTAAATACTTTAGATAAAGAAGCAATGGGAAGATTTTTTCCATACGCAGATATGAAACAAATAATAAATAATATGAAAGAAAATAAAGATAAGTCATATAATAATGAATTTCTATATCCAAAGAAAGGTGCAATTAGTTTTCTTAATAAACTTTATAACAACTTAAATAAAGAAAATGTAAAACTTGATACAGAGGTAGTATCTATTGATTATAAAAATAAAATAGCGACTTTGAATAACAATCAAAATATAAAATATGAATATTTAATAAATACAGCACCTTTAAATCATTTTCTACAAATAATTGATGATGAAGAAGCAAAAAAACTACTTCCAAAATTATCTTATAATAAAGTTTTAGTCTTTAATCTAGGATTTGAAAAAAAATCAGAATATAAAGAACATTGGATTTATTTTCCACAAAAAGATATTAACTTTTATAGAGTTGGATTCTATGATAATATACTAAACTCTAATAAATTAAGTATGTATATAGAAATAGGATATAATAAAAATGAAGACAATATTGATATAGAAAAACAGCTAAAACTAACATTAGAGAATCTACAAAAAATAGGAATAGTAAAAAATAATAAGCTTATATCATATAGCGATATAATTCTAAACCCTGCCTATGTACACATAAAGAATGACACAAATAAAGAAGTAGAAACATATTTCGAAAAAAATAAATCTAATAATATATATAATATAGGAAGATATGGTGCTTGGACATACTGCTCAATGGAAGATAGTATGCTTGCAGCAAAAAAATTGGCAGAAAATATATAATACGTATAAAAGAAAGGTAAAAATATGAAATTTAAAACTTGGTTTAAGAAAAGTGCAAACATTACATTAGAAAAAAAATCTGGAAAAATTATAGTTACAAATAATTCAGATGTTGAAGAGAAAATATATGGAAATAAAATTATAAAATGCAAAAGAGAATTTGTAAATGTTGAATTTGATGCCAAGACATTAACCGGTTCAGGGTCATTGCTAAAATTAGTAAATAGAAGTAAAGTTTGTAAATTAGATGTTGTCCAAGGATCTAAAACCTCCAGCATGGAAAACATGAAAGGATATTTACTTCCAATAATAATAATTAAACCACATACAACAATAGAAATAAATGCCGTAATAGTTTCTACTACGTTAAAACCTGAAAACACATATAATAAATTCATAGGTAAAAAGAAAATTTTACTTTTAACACCACTATATCCTTCAGCAGATAATTTATATGCTTGTGGATTTGTACATACTAGAGTAAAAGAATATCAAAAAAATGGTATAGATGTAGAAGTAATTTGTGTTTCTGATTATAATGCAATGGGGCATTATGTATTTGATGGAATAGATGTATATAGAACTGGATATACTCAATTAAGAGCAATATTGATGTTTAGAAAATACGATGCAATATTAGTTCATTTCTTTGATGAAAAAATAGCACATTACTTAGAAACAGGATATATAAAAAATACACCAGTAATATTGTGGAACCATGGAGCAGACATATTATATTGGGATTATAAAGAATTATATACTCCTTATTTTATGAACGATTTTAAAATAACTAAAGAAATGACTAAAGCATATAAAAAAAGAGATGAATACGTTGCAAAACTAGCAAATAGGGAAAACTATTATTGGATATTTGTATCAAACGATGAAAAACAAAAAGCTGAAGAAATGCATAATATTAAATTTAAAAATGCTATAGTAATACCCAATATGATTAATTCAGAAATTTTTGCCTACAAAGATAAAAATTTAAACTCAAGAAAAAATATTTTTATGATAAGAAGATTTGATAACACAAAAAAATATGCAATAGATATAGCTGTACTTACAATATTAGAACTATCAAGAAGAGAGTGCTTTAAAGAGTTAAACTTTTATATTTGTGGAGAAGGTAATTATTTTAATGAACTTGTACTTCCAATAAGAAAATTTGAAAATGTACACCTAATTCATAATTTTCTATCTCATGAACAAATAAAAAAATATCATGATTTATGTGGAATTGCTTTGTTTCCTACAAGACAAGATACTCAAGGAGTATCTGCTTTAGAAGCGGCTTCATCAGGATTAGCAGTTGTAACATCTGATTTACCTGTATTACATGAATACTTTGATGAGTCTCTAAAAACACTATGTGATGTTGAGGACTACAAAAAATATGCTGATGTAATTGAAAGATTATACCATAATCCAGAAGAATTCAAAAATATAAGCATAAAGATGCATGAAAACACAGAAAAAATATGTGGAATGGATAATACGATTTATAGAGAAATAGAATACATAAATAATGCAATAATAAAACCTCAAGATGTAATAAGAAAATTTGATAGTATTCCAGATACACCTTTATTAACAATAGCAATTCCATCATATAATGCAGAAAAATTTCTAAATAAATGTTTGCAATCGTTACTACAAAGTGAATATGCTAATTTAACCGAAATACTTGTAATTAATGACGGATCAAAAGATGGTACAAAAGAAATAGGAAAAATGTATGAGGAATTAACAACTATAAATGGAAAGTCAATAGTAAAACTAGTAGACAAAGAAAATGGTGGACATGGTTCAGGAATAAATAAAGGAATTGAACTAGCAAGAGGTAAATATTTTAAAGTTATTGATGCAGACGATTGGGTTGATGAGAATCAATATAATGAGTTACTAAAAAGACTAATAAATGAAGATGCAGATATAGTATTAACAGATTATGCTGAAGCAAGAACTTTTGAAGAAAAGCCATTTGAAGTTAACTATTATGAATCTTTAATTCCTGGAATAACATACAACTTTGATGATATTTGTTTAGGTCAATATGGATTTAAAACATGGGGGCCAACTCTTCCAACATCAACATACAAAACAGAATGTTTGAGAAAAGCAAATTTCAAGCTTTTAGAAAAAACTTTTTATGTAGATATGACATATAATGCATATTCAATAATTTATATAAATACTGTGAAAAAATATGACTTAAATGTCTATAGATATTATATTGGAAACGCTGGACAATCTGTTAGTCAAGAAGGAATGATAAAAAATTATAAGCATCATGAAAATGTTATAATCGAGCTAATGAAAATTGTAACAAGAGATGATAGATTATCTGCAGAGAAAAGAGAATATATATTAAGAAAATTATTACTACCAATGGTATACGTTCAATATTATATTGAATTAGACTTATTACACTCTAGAAAGAAATTCTTAATATTTGAAAAGAGAACAAAGGAATTTCCTTCATTGTTAGGATATCATGAATTTAATATAAGAAATACTAAATTTCATAGGTATACTAAAGGAATTTTTGTAGGAATAAATCCTTTCCTAAAAAGACAGGCAGATAGGGTAAGAAGAGTGATTTATAAACTAAAGCAGATTGCGAAGAAAATATTGAAAAAGATACTTAGAAGAGGGTAAAAAATGAAAAGAGAAAATAAGAATAGAATTATATTTTATTCAATCTTATCAGTTGTTTTAATAATAATAACAAGTATATTTGTATATAAATATGTTATCAATGAATCACCTGTATATATTTTTGATTATAGTGGATATCATGAAACTTACAAGCAATATTCAAAAGATTTGATAAATAGCCCAAGAAACTTTATTAGAGGAGTTATATCTTCAATACGAAATAGTGATTATAATGGTTCACCAATTTTACTAATTATTCCATTTTATGCAATATTTAAAGGAACAAGAATTGGTTATATATTAGGCCTTTGCATAATGTATGTTGTTCCAACCATGATTTTAATGTATGCTCTTCTAAAAAGAATGCTAAATATGAATAAAGAAAATAATAAAAAAGAAGGAAAAGATAATAAGATTTTTCTAGTATTTACAATTTTCTATATATTCCTATATACACGTTGGTGGGCTTCCACTTTGAGAGGATTACCAGATATAGTTGCTTTAGTTCCTTTAACTATAGCAGGGATATTATATTTTAGAAATTCATTTATAGAAAAAAGAAAAGTGTATATACCAATAATAATTGGTTTTCTTTTATACTTATGCTTTATGTTTAGAAGATATTTTGTATATGAAATAATTGGATTTTATTTTTCAATGTTTGTAATTGAACTAATTAACTTCTTTCATAAAAAAGAAAACAAAAAAGAATATTTCTTTAATGAATTTAAAAACTTTTTGCTTTCAGGATGTACAACATTATTATGCGTATTTGCAATACAAACACCTTTAATAATGAAAATATTGGGAGAAAATTATAGTAACGCATATAGTGCATTTCAAGTTCCAATACTGAATCATATAACAAATGCTGTAAACGAATTTGGATATATAAT